>DASRYX010000204.1:0-15069 GCA_035686985.1 Planctomycetaceae bacterium
CATCACCCTCACGCAACCCGGCTTCGGCGGCGAAGCCATCGCGTTCCATCTGCCGAACCCGTAATCCGCCTTCCACGGCTTCGAGCACGACGCCGAGACGAATTCGCCTCGCGACGACGCCTCCCTGCAACACCCCTTCGAGGCTGTCAGCAAGCGCCAACCGCACGGTTTGCTCCGCGGTGGTGCGTCGCGGTCGCTCCGGGCTCGTACTGATCCGCGTGGCGAGATCCATCACCAGCTGCGTAATGGATCGCATGCCGACAATGTTCAGCTTATCGACATCATCGCCGGGGCGATGGTACTCGGGATGAAATCCCGTGAAGAAGTGCAGCACGGGCACGCCGTATTCGTGAAACGTTGTGTGGTCACTCGGTCCGAATCCGCTCGGCTTGCTGATAATTTTCAGCTGCTGCGTTTCGGCCGCATCGAGCAGCCAGGTGGGCCATTCCGCCGCCGTGCCGGTGCCGTACGCAGTTAATGTCTGATTGCGGAGACGTCCTACCATGTCGAGGTTCAGCATCGCCACGGTTTGATCCAGTGGTACCAGCGGATCTTCGACGTACCGCTTGCTGCCGTATAGCCCGAGTTCCTCGCCGCTGAAGGCGATGAAGATCAACCGCCGTCGCGGACTGGCCGACTTCGCCGCCAGCAGTCGCGCGGCTTCAATCATAACGGCGGTACCTGAAGCATTGTCATCGGCACCGTTGTGAACTTCATCGGTCGCACCGATCGCCAGGGATCCCCACCCGCCGCGACCAAGATGATCGTAATGGGCCCCGATCACAACCGCTTCTGCGGCGAGATCACCGGCCCCGTCCAGGCTACCGACGACGTTCTTCAATGTCCGTCCGGGACGGGTCATCGACACAACGGCTTTCAGGTTCACGCCGGGTAGTTCCGCGCTTTGTGGCCGAACCGTTCGTTCAATGGTCGCTTCAATGTCATCCAGATTTCGGCCCAGTGCGTGCTGCATCCACGCGGCCACCCGTGCTCGGCGACAATGGATCACCGGCAAAGTCTCCGTGCCGATGCCGGATGTCAGCTCAACATCGAGTAACACGTCGCGATGGCTTACCGCCGGGTCATCGTCGGCGGCGCGGAGGTTCGCCGCGTCGGTGCACAGCACGACCGCAATAGCGCCGTGGCTGTACGCATTCGCGATTTTTTCGAGCAGATACGCATGCCGGGTCAATTGGTCGCCGTCGAAGACGCGATCCGCAGACGGTCCCTGCGGCTCATTGCGGAGCATGACCGCGATCTTGCCGTGCAGATCAAAGGCCGCGTAGTCGTCATAACCCCGTTTCTTGTCGGTGATGCCATAGCCAACAAACACCAGCGGCGCCTGCAGTCGCTGTGAGTGACTCACCATTAACGAGGTGTAGTCCTCGCCGAGATTCAACGATGTCGGAGCCCGATCGCCAAGGATGACCTCGACCGTCTGCACCGATCCTGTGGGATTGGCGGAATACAACCGGAACTCATGGAACGGCTTTCCGCCATACAGCGACGTGTTGAGGCCGGCTTGCTGGAATTGCTGCCCGATATATTCCGCCGCGCGATCGAGCCCCGCCGTTCGCACCCCGCGTCCTTCGAGTTCGTCGGACGCGAGATACGCTGCATCACGTCGCAGCCGCTCTTCAATCGCCGGTGCCGATGTCTCCCACCCGACGTTCGGCGAGCGTTCCTGTGCGCGAAGTCGTGTCGGCGAAAGGAGAATCGCCACAACGAGCCAGACGGCGGTCAGCAGACCGGTCACCGAATGCACTCGGCGTTCGGCCAGCCGCGCGGAGGATGAAAACGTCATTACGAGGAATTACCATCAAGTGCCGTGAAACGGCAGGAAACACCGCACTTCGCGCGCCGTGCGCAGCTGTGTGCGGTTCCCTCCTTTCGATGTGAGAGGATCCCTTAAATCGCGCAAACTCCTGAAATCCGTTCGTCGCGCTAACCGCTGTTTCTTCTATTTCTGATAGTTCGCGCTAATCCGTTAACGGCGGCGCCAAGCGTTCGAGCCTATCTGTTAACGTTCGTAAACAGCGTCCCGGTGCTCGTCAGGAACTTGCCTCCCGCAAAAACTGCCGCAAACTGCCCAGAGTTTCTTCCCCGCCGTGAAACGATCCGGCGAGGGAGCGCCATTTGCAAACCGGGTGCAACGTTGCGCTCTCCCTTGGAAACAGTTCCCGCTCGTCATCCGTGTTTCCCACGGGCGGGACCGGAGCGCCCAATCCCCATGATTCATTCTTCGGACCAGAGCAAAGGGCCCTTGCCGGTGGCGGAGACAGCGATCGCGTTTGTTCGAGACGTGGAACTTTACGAGCAACTGGAGCGGCGGTTAGCCGACCGTTTCGGCCTGCGCATCCGCTACGCGGGTTCCGCTGCCGATGCCATCGAACTCCTGTCGACCGAGCGAGTTCCGCTGCTGCTGCTGGACACCCGCATCAAGCACCACGATCCGGAAGTTACCGCACTGTGCCAGGCGCTCGTCGAACGCGCGCTGCCGGCGGTGAACGTCATCACTGTCGGTGATGAGTTTTATCCGCGGGCGATCACCGCCGCCTTATCACTGGTGGCGGTTGAGCACCTGCCGGTTTACGACGGCCGGGTGGCCTGGGACGCCGTGGGCGAAAAGCTTCCGCTGATCCTGACTGCCGTCAAAGCACGGCCGATCCCATCACGCAAGTCTGTTGAGGCCGGCGGGATCCGCATCTGCACGTGGACCCCGGAGTTTTTTCCGGTTGTCGATGATCTCCTGCGGGTCGCTCATCGCGATGTGACACTGCTACTTGTCGGCGAAACCGGCACCGGTAAAACGACCCTCGCGCAGTTCATCCATCATCGCTCGCCGCGGCGTGATCGGGCCTTTCAACATCTCGCGTGCGGTGCTCTCCCGGGCGACCTCATCGAAAGCGAACTGTTCGGTCACACTCGCGGGGCCTTCACTGGGGCCGAGCGCAACAAGATCGGGCGGTTTCAGGCCGCCGGTCGCGGGACGCTGCTGCTCGACGAAATCGATGTCCTCGATCTCAAGCAGCAGGTGAAACTGTTGCGGGTGATTGAAACCGGCGAATTTGAAATCGTCGGGGCAACGGAAACCCGGCTCTCTGAAGCCCGTTTAATCGTGGCGTCCAACGTCGATCTCGACGCGCTGATGGAACGCGAAGAATTCCGTAGCGATCTGTACTATCGCTTGAACATGCTGGAATTCCGGCTGCTGGCGCTGCGTGACCGTCCGCTGGATATCGCCCCGATCGCCCTGCAGTTCATTGATGACTGCTGCGCGGAGCACTCGATTCCGGTCGAAGGCATCGAGCGAGGGTTGATTTCGGCACTGAAGCAGTACCGCTGGCCCGGCAACTTGCGCGAACTGAAGAATCACATGCGACGGCTGGTCCTCTTCTGCGAGGATCGTCTGCTGCGAAAACGCGATCTGTCGCCGAAGGTTCTTCACGCAGAAACGCCACTCATTGAGCCGCAACGCGACGTAGCGACACCGGTCCGCGCGACGATGGCCCAGCAGGTCGCCCACAGCGAACGCGAAATCCTGGAACAGGCCCTCGCCGCTCATGGCCACAACCGCACCCGCACGGCCGAGGCGCTTGGTCTCAGCCGGGTCGGACTCTATAAAAAGCTGAAACGACTCGGGTTGATGGGGGCCGCGGAGGTCTGACCGCCTCAGGGCCGTGGCTCATGAGAACTCCGCTCGGCAACACGGTCCGGCACGCGATGGACGAGATACGTCCCCGCCCGATACACGACCGGGCACGACCACGGGTAAACGTCTTTCGGTGCGCGACGGTAGGCCGGAGGTGGTGCTTGGGGACCGTCGGGACCGACCGCCTCCGCGTCCCGTAGCGGCATGCCGACGCTCACGAGATCGGTCACCACAAACCGCGGGGCGGATTGCTGCAGTTCCGCCAACAACTCCCGCCGCTTCTGCGGGAAGAACTGCAGCGTCTCAAAGAAATAGGTGTAACGCACCGGCGGCCGCAATTCGAGTTGCCGATACAGCGACACAAAATCGCTGTTGTAGAAACAGACATCGCAATCGGTGACATTGGCCTCGCGCAAGAATGCAGCAACCCTTGCCAGATTTTCGCGGTCCGGATTCGGAAAATGCGCGAGTGCATCCCGCTGCCTGGGTGACAGTTCTCGCCGCCAGCAATCACCCCAGCAACTCAACCGGGCGGGCCGCAACGCCGGTGATGCCCAGACAAGACAGACGGCGAACCCGAGGCCAAGACGTAACGCCATCTCCGGAAATGACGGCATCGGTGCCAACGCTGCCGTTGTCAGAATGATCGCGAGCAACACCGTGGGCGCGAAGACATAGTCGAACAGATGCTGCAGAAACAGCGCCTGTGCCAACCATCCGATGAACAGCGCGGCTAACATTTCCACGGCGGCGTGCCCGCGATTTCCATCGGTCGCGGGATTGCCGACTCGCATCCAGATCAATCGCAGGGCGATGATCAGGCCAACCGCTGGGAACAGTAACCATGGCCCCTGGCGCAGCGACATTCCGACAAACCGCGTGATGGTCCAATGCTCACGGCCGGCACGGAAATAGGCGGGGTTCCACTCGCGCAACGTGTCCAGAAACGGTTCCCAGCAACCGACCTGCATCATCCAGCCGATTCCGAGCGCGCCGATCAACAGCCCGCCGGTGAGAAGCCCCACCGCATCGCAGGCGATCGTACGGCGATCGGTCAGGTATCGCAGACTCACCCCCCAGACCATCGCCGCGGGAATCATCACATGCGGCTTAAGCCACACTGCGGTACCCCACAACATCCCTTCGCAGAACGATCGAATGAAACGACGATCAATACGGGCGGTATTCAGACCATTCAGTCTGAACGAAACCGCCGCGAGGGCCGGGCAGAGCATCCAGACATCGCGCTGACAATGGCACCATTCGCTCGCAGTCAGATAGTACGCCGCCATCGCGAACGCCGTCCCAACGCGAACCGTGACGTCGCCCCCGGCTTGTCGAACCAGTCGCCCCGCCAGCGTCGCCGTGAGTGCGAACACCGCGAGATCAAACAGCCGCATCGCCTCGGAAGAATCGCCGAGCACGCCGCGAACGGCGAGATGAATCCAGATCACGCCGGGGAGATTCGGTTCTAGAAAGTCCCGGTACAGCACGCTGCCGGTGCGATACGCCGCCGCCTGCAGATCGTAAACTTCCGTGTCATTCGTCAGCGGCATCCGCAGAAACAACGGACCCGCAAGGAGAATCCACGCCAACAAGTATCCGAGGGCAATCAGCAGTTTGCTGCGCGCGGAGAGAGCAGAAGTCGGTACGGCAGTGTCACTGACCGGCATGGAACCACAACTCAGATGAGACAAAGAGGTTCGCACACGTGACGCGAATCCCATTCCCCGACAAGATGGTCTTACCGCAGCCCGGTGCGGAAGCCAGCCGTGCGTCAATCGAAATCGCGATAACCGTTAACACCGGAATGCGGTTCCGCCATCAATCACTCCCGGTGTGGATCGTTCGATTCAACGGAATGAAGCTTGCAGATGGACGCCCCATCCCTTGTTGACGGACTGAGGATCGCCGCGCGGAATGACCGCTCTGACTCCCTTCTCGACCGATGCAGCCGCCCCGCTCCCCGCGCGCTGGCGTGGCGGGGACACTCCGTTTGTGTCCGTCGTCCTGCCGGTGTTCAACGAGCTCGCCGCTCTGCCCTTCCTTGTCGAAGAACTGGACGATGTCTTCCGCAGAATCGGTCACGACTATGAACTGATCTTCGCCGATGACGGCTCGACCGATGGCAGCACAGTGTGGCTTCAGCAAGCGGCCCGGGAGCGCGACAATCTGACCGTGGTTGTGCTGACGCGCAACTTCGGTCAGCAGGCCGCGCTGCAGGCGGCACTGGAGGAAGCCCGGGGCGATGTCGTGATTGTGATGGATTCGGATCGGCAAGACGATCCGAATGCGATTCCCCGGTTCCTGGAAGCATGGCACGCCGGGCATGAGGTGGTCTACGCGGTCCGGACACAACGCCTCGAAAACTGGCTGAAACGGGGGCTTTTCTTTGCCTTCTATCGCCTGCTGCGATTGCTCGCGGAGGTGCCGATGCCGTATGACGCCGGCAATTTCGGCTTGCTCGATCGGCGGGTCGTCAATCATCTGCTCGCGATGCCGGAGCGGACCCGTTTCTTTCCGGGGCTGCGCAGCTGGGTTGGTTTTCGACAGATCGGCGTTCCCGTCGCGCGGTTGAGCCGCCATGACGCGGTGCCACGAGTCTCGTTCTGGCAACTCGTCCGGCTGGCGAAGACGGCGATCTTCAGCTTCTCGAACGCGCCCATCACGGCGTTCTGGGTGATCGCGGCTTTATCGGGATCGGTGTTCGCAGTGGCCGGATCCTGGACAGGGATGCAGTGGGCCTTTGGGGATGGCGTTCCCTCGATCATAACGACGCTGCTGGTCGCTTCGTTCTTCGCCGCGTTGAATTCCCTCGGGATCGCGGTTCTCGGCGAATATCTCGTGCGCGTCGTCGATCAGGTGCAGGGTCGTCCCGCGTATCTTGTGGATCAGGTGGTGCGGGGAGAAGCGCGGGGAATCTGTCCGCGGGACCGCCGCTCGCACTCGGTCTGGCGCGCTAACTCCTGACGACAGTTAGCGCCATCGATCTGGCTTTTCGGAAACCGCCCTCGGCATGCCAACGCTTCTCGAACCACCGTTCAACGCAACGCCGTCGCCGCTGACCGCGGATGATTCGGCACCGGAGATTATCGCCGCGCCCCGACCGTCGGAAGAGCCAGCGCGAATGCGCGGTGGCGTGTCGGCGGTGCAGACGGTGATGATCGCCGGGTTCTGCCTGCTGTTTCTCTACCACAACTATCTGCCGTTGTTTCATTCCGATTTATGGGGCCATGTCAGTTACGGTGAATGGATCTGGCAACATCGGCAGTTGCCGGTCGAGGATCCGTTCACACCGCTGGCGGAAGGAGTGCCGTTGGTCGCGACGGCGTGGCTGAGCCAGGTGATCTTCGCGCTCGCGGCAAAAACCGGCGATATGGAGACCATCGCCCATGTGTTCGCCGGCACGGTTCTCGTCACGCATCTGCTGTTACTGCGGTCCTTCATCAAACGCGGGGCAACACTTCCCGTCGCAATGGCCGGGGTGGTTTTGGCGTTCCTGATCGGCTGGAGCCGGCATGCGGTGCAACGCCCGGAAGTCTTCGGAGCCTGCTGCTACGCCGCGCTCCTGTGGCTGTTGTCCGACAGGGGTACGTCGACCGTTCGCAGTCGCTGGTCGACCGTTGCGGTCCTGCCGCTCTTCGCCGCGTGGTCCAACCTGCACGGATCGTTCATCATGGGCTTTGTGGTCCTCGGATGCGTGTGGTTTGGTGATGTCATTGATCAGACCCTGCAGCGCGGTTGGCGGGGGTTGGTGGACTCTCACACTGTTCTGCATCGTGACCTGATCCGCTTGGAGCTCGCAGTCGCCGGAAGTCTGCTCAACCCGTACGGGATGGATCTGTTGGTTTACTCGCTCGCATTTCCGGGACACCCGAATCTACGCACGGTCCTGGAGTGGTTTCCGCTGGAAATGAGTTCGCTCGAAGGCATCCCGATGGCCGCCTCGTGGGTGTTGACGGCGGTGGTCCTGCGACTGAGCCGCCGACGGATGAGCGGTGTCGAAGTTTTGTTGCTGCTGGTGTTCAATTCAGCAGTCTGTGCGCGGGTGCGGATGATCGCATGGTACGCTCCGGTTGTCATGTGGACGTTGGCGCCGCATATCGAGGACATCGTACAACGGTGGTTCGCGAACCGTTCCGACTGGTGTCAACGAGTGACGTCACGGCTGACAGCGCTTTCTCCGCGCTGGGCCGCCGTTTCCGTATTGCTGGTCTGGACGACGTTCGCCTTGTCGCCGGTGAGTCGACCGATCCTCGGCGGAAAGCCGCGTCCGCCGCAGCAGGTTTTCAGCCACGATACCCCGCTCGGTGTGACAACGTATCTGCAGCAACATCCGCCTGCGGGCATGGTTGCCGCCCCCCAGTGGTGGGGCGACTGGCTCACCCGTCACAGCGGCGCTCGCTGGCACGTGATGGCGACAACGAACGCCATCCATCTTCTGCCCGCACAGGTCTGGAAGGATTGCCTCGCGATCTCGACCGCTGACGGCGGCCTCGAACGCCGTCTCGATCGGTATCGCATTAATACGGTGATCGTCGGCAAGGTGTTGCAACCGGAGCTGGAACACGCCATCGCACGGATCCCCGGATGGCGAATCGTCTTTGAAGACGAGGTCGGACTGGTCGCCGTGCGGCATTCTCGGAAGTCGGGAACGCCGCGTCCGGAAGTGGCCTCCGGTGCAATCCGCGGAGATCACCGATGACCAACGCAACTCGCTCACGCGCGACCTGGACGTTGTTCCACGCGGTGGTTCTCATCGGCAGCGTCAGTTATGGAAGCTGGCGTTATGACCGGCTGCAGTTCGACCGTGCGCTCCCAATCCCGCAGAACGAGCCGCGCAGCATCACACCCCGACATCAGCGTCCAGATCTCGTCTCGCGTGAGGAGGCGAGCCGAATTTTGACGCGATTGCAGCCTCGGTTCCGGGGGCGCAATCCGAAGATCAATTCCGTGGAGCACGCCCTGCGGTTATGGGGTGTGGAAGCCCGGTCCGATGATGAGACCGCGCTTTCCGGGGCCGAATTGCGGGAATTGCTGCTCGATCATCGCGCCTTCGCCGCGGCGTGGGGACCGAAAGCGAAACCCTTTGTCATTCCCGACACGCGCGACACCCAACGCCTCATGTTCCGCACGGATGCCGGCAATGCGACCTCCAGCCATGTCGATCACACGCTGGCGTGCCTGGGTGAAGTTGGCACGCCGCTCGATTTTCCGGTCATCACGCCGCGCGGGGAAAGCACCGTTGGACGGGCACTCGCGGAATCGCTGCGGCAGTTCAGCCTCAATCAGGATGAATATGAGTGGTCCGCCCTCGTGTATCTCCTGTATCTCCCGGAGACGCCGGAATGGACCTCCACAGAAGGTCAGCGCATCACCTGGGATCGGCTCGCGGAACGGTTGATGCGGCAACGGCTCGCGCAGGGTGTCTGCTACGGGCAACACCGGCTGTATACGCTCGCCGCACTGTTACGTGTCGATGAGGAATCACCGCGACTCTCACCGCGCATGCGGCAACGTGCCATCGAATTCCTGCAGCACGCCACTGCGGCCCTGGTCAAGACCCAACACGCCGAGGGGTGGTGGGCCGGCGACTGGCCGGGGATCGAGCCGGAGGGTTCCAGCACCGCCGTTGACGGGCCATTTGGTCCGCAGGCCGATCGGTTGCTGATGACCGGGCATGTTCTGGAATGGTGGGCGTATGCGCCGGAGGAATCGCTTCCCAACGAAGAAACCCTCACCCGGGCCGTGCGATGGTTAATTGCGGAAATCGACGGACTCTCCAACGAACAGGTTCAGCGGTATTACCCGTTCCTGACACACGCGGGACGTGCGCTCGCCTTGTGGCACGGTGCAGAGCCGCAGGCACTGATCGAGACGCCGCGCTAACCGCGCTGTTGCAGGCCTCGTCAGCTGGCGCGCAAACCACGGGGAACACTCACTGCGTCACCGGGTCTGTCCGCAGTCACCGCGTGCAGGATGTGTTCGATTTCATGAACACGAGCGTAATTCTTCTCCGTGTCACACGCTGGTCAACGTCCGCACCGATAACCAATCGGACCGAGATCCGCGGGACAGATGCGCGATTCCCACGCATCGCCACTGCTTGCCAATCGTTCGCCTCGCTCGGAAACCTGCCATGCGGCGCGGAATGTGCAAAGAGACGAACCCGGCGGGCCGCCCAGTGTGGGATGGTCTCGGACTGTAAACCGCCTGATCCCCTCACCGGTCAAAGGAGCGTTTCTCGTGATGTCACTTTTTCAGCGCCTCGTTAAGGATGAGGCGGGCTTCGTCGTTTCGACGGAACTCATCCTGATCTCGACGATCACCGTTATCGGTATGATCGTCGGCTTGACGACGGTTCGCGACGTCGTCGTGATCGAATTGGCCGACGTGGCCGATGCCATCTCCGAAATCGATCAGAGCTACTCCTACGGCCAGATTACCGGCCACTGCTCGAGCACCGCGGGCGTGCGTTTCCACGACAAGGCCGACTTCTGCGAACGCGCCTTTGCCGAAGACGATCAGACCCCGATCGGTGGCGCGCAATGCGTGCGTCTCTGCACTGACGGCATCTCGTCGGAAAACACCTGATCGGTGTGATTCGCCGTCGCTGGGCAATTCACCGGTTCAGCAGCTGGCTCTGCACGAGATCGGGAGGGCGTCTTGTCCTCTCGATCTCGCCGTGCAAACGCCGGATGCCTCGTGATGGTGGAATTGCAGTCTTTCGGATGGGCTCTGTCTCGCGGTCATCGGAGTGGTGGAAATGGCACGGATTAGTTCCGGAACAATGACGGTCGTGGTCTTCGCGATCCTCGTTGGACTGGGCGGCGCGTTCGTTGTCCGGCAGAAATTGAAGCAGCCGGGATTGCCGCCGCTGCGCGAACTGTCGCCAACAGAACAGGCGGTGATCGTCCCCACAGCCGCGATGGACCTGACGCCCGGCCAGACATTGACCATCAATGAAATCGCACTGGTGACGCTGTCACCGGAAAAGTATCGCGGCAGCACGTACGCCGGCGTGCCGTTCATGCGGGATCCGAACCAGGTGTCGGGCCGCCGGGTGAAGACGCCGATCAAGAAGGGTGAGCCATTCCTGCCCGAGCTGTTCTATTCGAGCAACTCCGGTCCGGGAATCGCTGAAAAGCTGCAACCCGGTTACCGCGCGGTGACGGTTCCGATTGAAAATATCGGCTCCGTGGAAGGTTTCGCCGTGCCCGGCTCGATCGTGGATGTGATGTTCCGTTCGCGCACCGAGGGTGATCGCCCCGAGGTCACGCTGACGCTGCTCGAACGGGTGGAAGTTCTCGCGCTCGACAGCAATGTTGTCCGCGGACAGGCACCCACACCAACGCCTGAGCGGACTGCCGCCGGTTCGGTCACCCTCGCGGTGACGCCACAGCAGGGCAAGATTCTGAAGGTGGTCGAAGGCCGCGGAGAACTGTCACTCGCACTGCGAAACGGTGAGGACAACCTCGGCGTTCTGCCGTTCAACCTCGGTGCCGTCAGCCAGTCGCGTGAAGTCCACAACTCGGGAGTTGAACTCACCGCCGGTGCAAGCACGACCAGTGGTGCGGGGACTGTGGCCGATCTGCTCACAGGCACCGCCGAGCGCGTCACGCTCGATGATCTGCTGGGCTTGCCGGCGAATCAGCCGCCCAAGCAGATAGAAATCTATCTCGGCCCGGAGAAGAAAGTCATTGAGTTCGCGCGGGATCCCGAAGAGGGAGCTCGCATTCTCCAGCGTGGCGGACGTATCCGCACTCCGATCGCGCACGAACCGTCCCGGCGCGGCGTGACCCCGGTCGATCAGCGTCAGGCCAAGGGCAGCGGCAACCTGAACCACAAGGTCGTTGCCACCGGGCGGTAATTGCGGCGTTGTATTCCCACCGTCGGCTGAGTCGGCGTCGCCCCTGCAAAAAAATGATCACATGAGTCACCCCAGTGCGAGCCCCCCGGTTATGTCGCCACACCAGTCGCACTCGCTGCGACTCACGTCGATCGAACGCAGTGCGGACGTCAACCCCGCGGAGCTCGAATTTCAGCGCCTCAAGGTGCGAATTCACGAGCAGCTGGTCGATGCCCTCGATCTCTCGATGCTCGCTCATGTCTCGAAGGACGAACTCGCTCGGGAAGTCCGCGTCCTGGCGCAGGAGATTCTCGCCCAGGAAGTTCCCCGCTACGATCCCGCTTTGCGCGAACGCATGCTGGACGAGGTGTATCACGAGGTTTTCGGACTCGGACCGCTTGAAACGCTGATGAACGACGACGCGATCAGCGATGTGCTCGTCAATCATCCCCACGAAATCTACGTGGAGCGTCATGGTCGGCTGGAACCCGCGGACGTGATGTTCGCCGATGAACAGCACCTGATGCGGATCATTCAACGGATTGTGTCACGCGTTGGTCGCCGGATTGATGAAGTCAGTCCAATGGCTGACGCGCGACTGCCGGATGGGTCGCGCATCAACGCAGTCATTCCCCCGCTGGCATTGAATGGACCCACGTTATCCATTCGCCGCTTTGGTCGTCGCCCGCTGCAGGTGGAAGATCTGATCGATGCCGGCTCGGTGCCGCGGGATATCGTCGATTTCCTCGCTGCCGCGATCGATGCCCGTGTCAGCTTTCTCATCTCCGGCGGGACCGGCGCGGGCAAGACAACCATGCTGAATGCCCTCGCCAAATACATCCCGCATGATGAGCGGCTCATCACGATTGAAGACTCGGCCGAACTGCAGTTGCAGCATCGGCACGTCGTGCGGATGGAAACCCGGCCACCCAATAACGAAGGCACGGGCGAAGTCACGCCGCGGTCACTCGTTCGGAACAGTCTCCGCATGCGGCCCGACCGGATCATCATCGGCGAAGTCCGCGGCCCGGAAGCGCTCGACATGTTGCAGGCGATGAACACCGGTCACGAAGGCTCGCTGACCACCATCCATGCGAATGACGCGCGGGATTCGCTGTCGCGGCTCGAGCTGATGGTCGCGATGTCCGGCTTCGATCTGCCGATCAACGTCGTGCGGCAATACATTGCCACCGGGATGTCGCTCGTCGTGCATCTCGCCCGGTTGAAGGGAGGCGTCCGACGCGTGATGCAGGTCTCCGAGATCGTGGGCATCCGTGACACCGGCTTCCACCTCGAAGACATCTTCGGCTTCGAGCAAACCGGCGTGGATGAACTCGGCGTCGCCCGCGGCGAGTTTTACTTCACCGGCTATCGCCCCACTTGTCTCGGTCGCTTGCGAGCGTCGGGAATTCGTCTGCCGGATGAGTTGTTTGATCGACGTCGTTTACCCTGCCGTGGTCAGTAATCAGAAAGCGTGGCCGTGGGTCTCTCGGAAACGACACTGCTGGTCTTTGCGGCACTTTCGCTGTGTACGCTTGCGGCCGGACTCGTCATCCGCGATCTGCTCGTGACGTCGCGCGCGGCCGCCGGACCGGCACGCCCTGCTCTGCAGCTGCGCCGCAAATCCGAATTGCATGACGGAGCGCCGTCACGAGAACTCTTTGAGCAGATCGATCGCGGTTTCGATCGACTCGTGCTTGAATCGGGAATGGAGTGGACGCCGCCGACGGTGTTTTTGGGTCTGGTGGCCTGCGGACTCCTGCTGGGCGGCAGCTTGTGGCTTTACAGCGACGAGCCGTTGCAGGGCATTGCCGGCGGGATGATCGGCATGGCGCTGCCGTTGATTGGATTGATCATCTACCGCGGTCGCCGCTTGCGGGCCTGTCGTGACCAGTTGCCGCACGTGATCGAGATGCTGGCTCGTGCGACCCGCGCGGGTCAAAGCTCGGAGCAGGCGCTGGCCCTCGTGGCGCATGAAGCCAACGGGCAACTCGCCGACGAATTTCAGCGGTGTGTAAAACAGCTCGACATGGGCCGCAGTTTTGACAAGGCGCTGCGCTCACTGGCGTCGCGCGTGCGACTGCTGGAAATGCGAATTCTGGTCACCACGCTCATCGTTCAGCGTCAGGCGGGGGGGCCGCTCTCGGAAACGCTTGAGCGGATGTCATCGGTCATCCGGGAGCGCATCGCAGCCCAGCGACAAGTCCTGGCGACGACGGCCGCGGGGCGCATGTCAACGATTGTCATTGCCTCAATTGCACCGCTCGCGGCGCTCTTTCTTGTGTCGTTCCAGCGTGAGCATGTCGACCTGCTGTTCGAGGATGCCCTGGGGCGAACGCTGCTGCTGATCGGCCTGGTGCTGGAAATCGTCGGACTACTCTGGGTTTTCCTGCTGTTGAAGACAGAACGCTGAACGGACGGAAGGATCATGTGGATTGACATCATCACCGTCGCAGCGTTTCTGGCGACGTTCACCACCGCGCTGACTCTCGGTCTGACCGCGGTGCGGGCACGGCAACGGGTGCGCAACATCGCCGACGTCTCCGAACGCGTGCAGGTCCCCCGGCCTGGTGCCGTTCGACGTTCGCTGGCCGGAGCGATTCCGCTGTTTCGGGGCGAGGTCGATGCGATCGAGCAGGACCTCCGCCGCGCGGGCTTTTACGGTTCGTCCGCGCTGGTCGAGTTTCTGTTCGCACGGAATGTGGTCACCCTCGGCACCCTGCTCTTCGGGGGAACAGCGGCCGTGATTGCCGACCCGGCGACATCGCTGCCGCAGATTCTGCTCAACTCGACGCTCATCGCCGCCGCGGTTTGTTATCTGCTTCCGCGATTGATTCTGCGGGGACAGGCCAACCGACGGCTGTCCCGAATTGAACGCGGCTTGCCCGATGCACTGGACATCATCCGGATGTGTCTGACCGGCGGTTTGCCACTGCGGGATTCACTGGAGCGCGTTGCGCGTGATGTGGAATTCTTTCATCCGGACATCGCCGTGGAGTTTGAAGTGGTCCGGCGACATGCCGAGGCCGACACGATGCAGAAGGCGCTGAAAGAATTCGCGCGGCGGATGAATGCCCAGGATGTGAACGCGCTGTCGTCGCTGGTCAGCCAGACGGAACGGACAGGCACACATGTCGCCACCGCCGTCACCGAATTCGCGGACAGCATGCGACGGCAGTACCGTCAGCGGGCAGAAGAACGCGCCGGCAAGACGAGCATCAAGATGCTGTTTCCCGTGCTGCTGTGTCTGGCACCGCCGGTGTTTATTCTGCTTGTCGGACCGCCACTGTTGCAGCTGCGGAATTTCATCCGCGATGCTCATCAACCTGGCGGTGTGCTGGATGCCGAGTCGATCACGTCTCAACAAGACAGCCTAGGTGGTGTGCGACTCAACCGGGCGTATCTGAACCAGCCCGAGCGATAGCGCTACGGTACCGACGACCAGTCGTAGTCGACAGATTGCACGGCGGTCGGACGAACTTTGGCGCGACCTGCCGCAGGTTCTTCCACGGGCTGTTCCTCTTCTGTGACCTCGACATCACCCAGGAGTTGCACGAGGTCGGTCGCG
>DASRYX010000205.1:0-3688 GCA_035686985.1 Planctomycetaceae bacterium
AGGTACAGCCAGCCGTCAAGTCCCCACGTGAAGCCGTTCACGCGGTGCTGCTGATTTCCTTCGGCGAACCCGGTGTAAAGCACTTCGCGGACATCGGCTTTGCCGTCGCCATCGGTGTCAGCAGCGAAGAGAATGTCCGGCGCGGCGGAGATGAGGACGCCGTTTTTCCACGGATGGACGCCGTTGGGGAACGGCACTTTTTCGAGGAACAGCGTCGACTTGTCGTACTCGCCGTCGTTGTCGGTGTCTTTGAGCGTGCGGATGCGGCCGCCCGGTTCGCCGCGGCCGTCCATGCCGTTGGGATAGTCGGCCATCTCGGCGACCCACAGCTTGCCGTCCGGTCCCCACTGGAAGGCGACGGGGTCCATGACCATCGGCTCGTGGGCCATCAGTTCGACGGTGAACCCCGGCCGCACGCGCATCGACTCGACCGCCGCCCGCGGCGTTTTCGCGGCGGGCGGGCGGGCGCCGAGCAACTTGTCGAAGTCCCAGCTCACCGCGAGATTGGGGAGATGAGCCGTGTCCTCATTGATCCAGTGCAGCCCGCGATCGCGCACAAAGAACCCGTTGTCAGTCCCATCCGCCCGCACAATCGGCGGCAATTCCTGATCGACGGGTTTGTCGCCGCGCTTGCCGGACATCAATTCGATGGACCAGCCTTTGTTGAGAGAATCGAATAGCCAGATGCCATAGCGGTCAGTGTTTGAGAAAACGATGTCCAGATGCCCATCTTCATTGAGGTCGGTGAATCGCAATCCTGTATCGAGACCTACGACATTGACGATCGTGCAGCCGTCCGGCAATCCTGTCGCGGACTCCCATCCTTTACCATTCGCATTCCACTTGTAGACTAGGTTTCGACCCGGATTGGAGATAATCAACTCAGACACACCATCGCCATCCAGATCCCTGAACCGAGTCCCAAAATCGAGTCCATCCAGATTTGTGATTACCGTAGTGCGATTGGGGAAGTCCGGATCATTGATATTCGTAATCCGCGGCTTGTCGAGATGGTTGATGTCGCGCCAAGTTTCTCCTTGGTATGTCAGTCGTGAAGATACTGTATGAACACCACCGGCGTTCCATTCTTCATCATTGATAGGGATGCGATTTCGTCTTGGGGGACGCCCAAGCAATTCAAATAATGCGTCCCCAGTTTTTCCAAGGCGTGGTTCAGTGCCAGTCTGCCAGAGAGTTACGCCACCATTCGGAAAGACACCAAATTGACCAACGGTCGACTTGGGAATGTCGGCCGCCGCGTACGATTCCCGCATCGGCGCTGTGATCCATGCCTTGTCGCTAGTTGACCATTTCCGGCTCGTCCATTTCTCTGCTTCTAATTGGACAATGTCCAGAAATCCGTCGTTATTAAAATCGATCAGATGCAACCCATTGTCGTTGCCTTTCTCATCACGTAGCGGTTGTCCTGCGAGCAGATTCTTGTTGAGTCGTTCCAGCGCTTCCTTGAACGTCAGGAACTTCACTTTCTTGCCGTGTTTGGTGACGGCGTGGTCGATGAGTTCGTTGATTTGCTCGGCCTGGATCCAGCCGTGCGGGTGGAAGACGAGGTTGAGGACGCCCTGCTTGAGAACCGTGATGTCGAGGGCCGCTTTCATGTCCGCGACCGTTTGCGGGTTGTTCGGCTGGTGGAGAAAATTCGCTTCCCAGTCCGACGGCGTCATGCACGGGAACTCCCAGCAGAGCCGGTCGATGACGTAGGGGTACGGATAGTTCTCGACGTAGTTGAGGAACCGGTCATGCGTGGTCTCGCCGCGCTTCAGCCCCTTCGGAAAGTATTTGCGGAAGCGTTCCTTGCCGTCGGCGTCAAAGAGGAGTTCGCGCGGGATGTCGGGGTCATCCGCCGTGTAGACCTGAAACACTGATGAACTGACCTGCAGAAATTTTCCGCCGGGCGAGGTCTTGTTGAAAATCTCCTTGTAGAATCGCGGGCTGACGGTGTTGAGCGAGTCACAGCACGGCATGCGATACGCCACCGGCGTGTTGTTGGGTATGCTGAACATCAGGTCGACGCACTTGTCGTAGGTCGCCTTGGCTTTGTCGAGGCTGCCCTGCAACAGCGGGCAGGGATGATCGAACGTGTGGACTTCGAGGCTCACCCCTTCCTGCAACCACGTCTGCAACTGCGGGTCGTCCGGCTTCACCTGGCACGTCATGATGCTGACCGGAGCGCGGCCGTCGATCTGTTTCAGCCGCTGCAGAATCGGTCGCAGGTACGACTCGTACTTCGCCGTGTCGCGCATGTCGTCGATGGCGAGAATCACCACCGCGTCGACGCCTTCCTCACCCACCCACTGCGGCGTGATCAGCTTGGGGAATTTCGCATGCGGATAGTAGATGTCGTGGCCATCGAGATACGCGAGGCGGTTGCCATCGACAGGGTTTGCCGCGATCGCCGCACACATCAGGAAAGAGAGACACGCCGACATCCGCACGCTCCTGAAAGGAAGATGCGGATATCATCGCGAGGTCGCGGCGCGTCGGCAATGGCGAGCGTCGAGCCGTCAGGCCGACGAGTCTTTTCGCGCGGAAGAACTCGGCGGGCGGACGCCGCGCCGCTCGCCTTCAGAGGCAGAAGCCGGGCATTGCGGAAAATGCCCGGCTTCGAATCGCACGGATGCCAACCGCTCGCGGACACGCTAAACTCTTCCGCACGCACTTTCTTCGCTCAACACCATTGACGTCAAAAGGACCTCGCTGATGGCCAAGCCGCTTCGGATTGGGATGATTGGGTACGGGTTCATGGGGCGGACGCACTCGAATGCGTACCGCCGCGTGCCGAATTTCTTCCAGACGGAATACACGCCGGTGCTGCAGGCCGTGTGTGCCCGCGACGAAGCGAAGGTGAAGGCGTTTGCCGATCAATGGGGGTACGCCTCAACGGAAACCGACTGGCGGAAGCTCGTCGAACGGAAAGACATCGACGCGGTCGACATCTGCACGCCGAACAATCTCCACAAGGAAATCGCTCTTGCCGCAGCGGCGAACGGCAAGATGATTCTCTGCGAAAAGCCGCTGGCGATGAATGTCGCCGAAGGTGAGGAAATGTGTCAGGCCGTGGAGAAGGCCAAGGTGCTGAACACGGTCTGGTACAACTACCGCCGGGTGCCCGCGGTGACGTATGCCAAGCAGCTCATCGCCGAAGGCCGTCTGGGCCGCATTTTCCACTATCGCGCCAACTTCCTGCAGGACTGGACGATTTCCGCTGACTTGCCGCAAGGCGGGACGGCTCTCTGGCGGCTCGATGCCGCTGCCGCCGGTTCCGGTGTGACGGGCGATCTGCTCGCGCACTGCATCGACACGGCGATCTGGCTCAACGGCGACATCAAGAATGTCAGCGCGATGACCGAGACGTTCGTGAAAGAACGCAAGCACACGCTTACGGGCAAGGTGGAAAAGGTCGGCATCGACGACGCCTGCACGTTCATGTGCCGGTTTGGTAACGGCTCGCTCGGGCTGTTCGAGTCGACCCGGTATGCCCGCGGTCATAAGGCGCTCTACACGTTCGAAATCAATGGTGAGAACGGCAGCATCAAGTGGGATCTGCACGATTTGCACCGCCTGCAGTGGTTCGACTATAAAGACGAAGGCCCGCTCCGCGGATGGCGGTCGATCCACATCACCGACGGCGATCACCCCTACATGAAACACTGGTGGGTGCCGGGCCTGC
>DASRYX010000206.1:0-3080 GCA_035686985.1 Planctomycetaceae bacterium
CGGATGCCGTCGGCGACCTCGCGTTGATACTCGCGCTTCACGACCTGCATCATCGCCTCGAATGCCAGCTTCGGATCGCCGGGCGAGATGGCGACCGCCGTCTCCGGCGCGAGGTGGATCTGAACCCGATGACGGATCGCATCTTTGAGATTGGTCGCCCCTTTGCAGAACTCGATGAAGATGCCGACATAGGGCAGCATTTCCGACGCCCCCGCGTCCAGCACCTGCGACAACAGATTCGTCGGAGAGCTGATTTCCGGAGCGGCGTCCTGCAGCAAGCCGGAGAGCGATCCCAGCGCATCACTGGAACTCGCCGAAAGGTTCTGCTGCTGCCCATACTCGGCCGCATCGAGCGCGAGAACACGCAGCTCTTCGCGGGCGAGCTTGGCAAACTCTTTGATTCGCGATTTGTTCATCGTCAGCTGCGCCCCCTGAAGCAGGTTGCGAACCGCATCCCGTTTCATCGCGGCGAATTGTTCCTCAGCGGTCAGGGGCATGGACGGGTTCCTCGGTCATGATCATTCGTTTCGGGAGGGCGAAGCTCCCGCTGAGCCGCGCGTGTTTTAATACGCTGGGACAATCAGCGTCTCAGCAGGAGCTTCGCCCTCCCCTGGAAATCCATTCAACCGGCGGCTCGCAACACGACATCCCGCCGATTCGTAAACGGCCGGCGATCGGGCAGCCATGTCGTTTGCCCCAGCCGCACGTTGTTTCCCAACTGCATCGTCGGGACTTCACTGCCTTGAAGTTCCAGCACGACGTCACAGGCCAGTTCATCGCCCAGATACTGCCGCAGCATGTCAGTCAGCAGTTGATCGAACCGGCCGCTCGGCAACAGTTCCACAAAGTGCTGGAACGTCATCGGGCCAAGCACAACCCGGCAGTGCGACTGACGATCCCAGACCCGGCTGCCGAGCGTCGCCGATTGCCCGAGACAGCCGTTCGCCCGGGATTGTCCCAGCCGAAGCTGGCAATCCTCGGGGATCGCCAACCACTGGCCGTCGAACGGAACGACTTCCGCCGGAATGCCGAGCACCGACTGCAGAATGGCTTCGAGTCCTTCCGCATTCCGTGTCGGCGCGAGGAACCGTCCGGCGAAGTGCAGCTTCCACGTATCCGGCAGGGCATCACGATTCTGCTGCGATTCGAGACCCATTCCGAACAGCGAACCAATGTAGACCCGATACCGGTCGTCTTCGGGACGATCATGTTGAACCGTCGGCTGCGCATCGGCCCAGGCGCGATAGAACAGCGAGAGCATCCGATGGTGAAACAGATCGAGAAACGCGCGAAACGTCGCATCGCCGTGGTACTGATCGCGTTCGACCGTGTATTCGGTGAGGTGCAGCGGCAGCGGACCATTCGGACCCGTCAAGCCGAAGCAATGAGAGGCCAGACGGGCCGCTCGGTCGTCATTTGCGGGTTCGTATTCCGCGGTGGATGACGGCGCAAAGGCCATCGACGGCCGGTGTTCCAGCCGCACGAATTCGTCCTGGGGGTGTTGCGCTTCCCCAAGACGCGGTCGGTGCGGATGCGCCGCTTCCAGCAGCCGCAAGGCCTGGAAATAATCATATTGCGACGCCCCTGCAGCCAACCGCGACGCGATGGCCGGCGTCACGGAGGACGCTACAGCGTCTGTCGCCGTCCCGTTCGCAATGGCCATCGGTAGACCTCATTTCGTTGAGTCGTCTGCAGGACCAGTTCCGTAAATGAGTTGATCGACGCATACCGGGCAAAGAATTGTTCCAGCACACTGCCCAGCAGATAAACGCCGCTTCCCTCAAAGCTCGATTCGTTACAGTCGACGGTGATCTCCAGCCCGCGCCCAAAAGCGATCGGTCCCGCCATGGGCAACCGTTTGGTGACCGGACGGACGCGGACATGCCGAACGCCGTCGATCTGCTTTTGCGATGTCGCATCGGCTCGGTGGCAATGGAGCGCGAGCATCTCCCGCAGGGCGGTCGCGCCTTCGTCCGGATCGGAGTCGGTCAGGCTCAGATAGTTCAGCGAGAGCAGATTGATCAACTTCCAGGACAGTTCCGCGCGTTGCACCGCGGCTGACGGGGCGGGTGCGGTGGGGCCGACAACACACCGCACGGATTGCACCGGCGCGGCGATCTGCAGTGTGAAGTCGGTAGCTCCGGCTCCGACGGGCATCGCGGCCGACAGGTTCCGATTAGTGCACAGCGTTTGAACCGAGAGCATCCGCAGATCGCTGCGATACGGACTCGCCGACGCATCAACCAGCGAGAGAAACACTTCACTGCCCGCTTGCGCCGACGCATCGCGCGGCGATGTCGCTTCTGATGACACACGCAGCCGGCGGTCGAGCGCGAAGTACGCTCCGGATTCCGTCGAAAGGTGCCCGGAGTGCTGTCCGTAGAACGGCAGAAACTCCTGTTCATCGCTGCCATGCAAGCCGTGCCCGACGACCTTCGTTATCGAATGAACTTCATAGTCGACAGGCCGCGTGCGATCGGGAATGACATGAAAATCGGCCTGTCGTTCCGATAGATGGATGCGATCTGCGCGTTTGGAAAACAGGTTGACCGCCGGGGTGCAGTGCAGAGCGAAATCGTCGCGATGGACGATTTGTTCCTGACCGCGCTGCACGGTGTCGAGCAGCACGAAGATTTCCAATTCTGCTTCCTGACATTCCGCCACCGCGGCTTGCAGTCCGGAAATCTCAATGAAATGAAAACGCTGCGGGAAGGCAAAGTATTCCTGGAGCAGGCGATACCCCTGAAAGCTGCGCTGTTTCACTGGCAGCAGGGCTTCCTCCTCGGCAAAGCCGAGCGAGCGGATCACGGACCGATCGAGAATTTTCTCCCGGACCGAAGCGCGATTCTGCAGGGGATCACCGTCGGGGACTTTCGGCTGCACCGGCCGGACGACAACGGCGACGGCGTGTCCGAGCAACTGTTCATACAGCCGCGACGTGAAGCCACAATCACCGCGGAGAAAAAGCACCAGCTTGTCGAGCTTGGTCCGCGACAGCGGTCCTTTCGGCGTTGTGCGGAGGACAAACCGGAAGCCGGCTTTGGCCCCGTTGATCGTCGGCAGCGTGTGATTCCGATGGC
>DASRYX010000207.1:0-13054 GCA_035686985.1 Planctomycetaceae bacterium
TCGCCCATGCCGTCATTCGCCGGAGCGACGAACGCCACCGAGACGCGACACGACCCGGCGGGGCAGCCGTCCGCGATGTTATTCGTGCCGAGTTTGAAGTTCCCACTGGCATCGGTCACGCCGGTCCCCGGCTTCTTCCCATCCCGGGGATGAAACGCGATCTGGAAGCTTTCCAGCGGCTGACCCTGATAGGTCAACGTTCCATTCACGGGGACGACGTCCTTTTCCAGCGGTGCCCGACCCGGACCGCCGGTGCCGCCGCACCCTGCGAACAGACTGACCACGATCATCATCGCCGCGAATCGCATGAAACGGTCCCGCTGCTGAAATCGGAAAGACGACCGGGCCTCGGCGATGACGGTTCGAGCGAGGCGTGGCTGGAGCACTTCACAAGGCCGCTTAGAATTCCGTGACAACCTCGTTGCCGCGCATGCTGCCGACGGCGCGCCAGATGTTCTCGTTGATATTCTCGCCTGCAAAGCGCACGGCACCATCACCCATCACAACGTGAGAGCCGCCGGTGTGGTAACTGCGCGTCGCCAGGTGCGCACGATCCAAACCCACGTTCCGGACGCAGTCGCGCCGCTTCGAGTTCGGCGTCAGCGTGTGTGAGTAGTACGTAGCCACCACCAGTCCCCGATACCACTGTTTGCCGCGGTACAAGAATGCCGCGGGCGTGGTGTCACACTCCGGCACGGCGATCGTATCACCGGTGGCACTCGCATCCCAAGTGGCGAACGGGAGGTCGGTAGCCACCTTGTAATAGTTCCGGTCGGTCGCCGGAACGCTTCCGGAAGTGTTGCCCGTGCCTGTCGACGGTCCGAGGATGATCTCCCCGAACATTGCTGTATTGCTCATGCCATCGGTGAAGTCACGGAACTTCGTCGCGCTGCGGCGACCGAAGGGACCATCGGCTGTGGCATAATTCGCGTTGTTGCCCAAGCTCTGCACATAGTTGGTGGTCCCGCATCCATTCGGGCATTGGGTGCCCGTCAGAACGAAACCGGGCTCGGCCGGTTGAGACGGACAGTTGAACGCCGGCATTTTTTGCTCACGCGCCGGTTGATTGACCGCGGCACTGTTCAAATCCACATTCCAATCGACACGGGAATAGACATTCGACTGATCCATGAACGGAAGAATCATGGTATGCGGCGACGCGTTGTTGGGTGTGCTTCCGCCATTGAACGTTCCGGCCGGCAGGACCGAGTGCGTCGATTCATAGTTATGCAGGGCCAAGCCGATCTGCTTGAGATTGTTGCGGCACTGGGTCCGGCGGGCCGCTTCCCGGGCTTGTTGCACAGCGGGCAGCAGCAGGGCGATCAGGATCGCGATAATCGCAATCACCACCAGCAATTCGATCAACGTGAAACCTCGGGATCGGCGCAGCATCGATAGTCTCCGGTTCGGACAGACGAGAATGAAGACGAAATAGGCCCAGGCACTCGAATGAGTGGATAGACGATGACTACAAGCAAGTCGCAGCCACGGATGCGGACACCGAGGCTTTCTCTATTGTGAAGTCCGCTTAACAAACCTCAAGCGTCTTCCACTGCGTGAAAAAGATTTTCGCGAAACTTCAGGCGTCCAGCCGTGTTGCCGCTGGAGAGATACTGGCGAACATCCGTGAAACACCTGATTAACTTCGTTCAGTTGTTACAGGGTTTTCCCGCCAATTCGCCGGCAGGGTGCGTTGTTCGACGACGATGGAGTCGGCGCAAAGATCACCCAGTCGCTGCGACTTCGCCGTGCACGCGGCCATGAGGATGGCGACGAAGTAACTGAAGAATCCGTCGATCACCAGGAGAAACTGGCGGATCAGCCCGCGGAAGACGCCGATCGGCCGGAACGTTGTCCGCACCACGCGAAGTCCGACCAGCCACTTCCCCGGCGACAGCCCCCACACGCCTTCCAACGTCCCGAAGAATAGCACGGCGGCGATCAGATAGAGCAGCGCCCCCAGCGCGATCGCCACTCCCCAGAGCAGCAGCGTGGTGAACCCAGTGGTATTGATGTGCTGTTCGATGAAGCCCATCAGATCCCCCGTGTGCCACAACCAGAGAAAGGTGATCGTGATCGGGGCGCTGAAGAGTTGGGCGTCGATGACCCGGGCGACTCCGCGACGGCCGATGGACGCGAGCCGGACCGTGTGATGTCCGAAACTGAATCGCCGGTCGCGATGCCGCTCCACCATGACATGCGCGACGATTCCCAGCACCGTCGCCGTCATCAACGGAAACTGCATCATCAACAGATAGAGCGGCCAGAAGTTCGGAGCCGAGGTATTCATCACGGGCGAATCACCCACCCGGCGGATCGCACCGAAACCAGTCGTCGATAATTCGACGGTCTGCAACCCCATCGGTGAGAGTTTGCTCGCAGCGACGAAAACGAGCGTGCCATCGGGCTTGGGAATTGCGACGGGAGCATCGGCACCGAAGCCGGCCAGTTGCGACGTGGCCACGAACTCGCTGTCTTTGAGCGTGTGCAGCTGCAGCCGGGCGGGAGATGCTCCGAACGCCGGGCCGTAATTCGTGGTGGCGATCAAGACCGGATCGCCGTTCCACGTCGCCGCACTCCGCACGAGATCATTCGGTGCTTTCAAGCGTTCCCAACGAACGATCGCTGACGGATCATCGAGCTTCAGCGCGTCGACCGGTGCGTCATCGCCATTCGTCGATGACGGTTGAGACAGCGGCGGTTCGATCGTGACCCATAGCGCCGAAGGATCATTGACCTCCGCAACAGCGATCCAGATGCGACCATCGGGAAGCGTCGTGATCCACGGTGGATCACTCATCCCGCTGACAATCGCGGGCATTGGGAACGGCATCCCCCCCGGTCGTCGTGTCGGGCGCGTGATCGTCGTCGTGACCGGCTGGCCGGCGAACGCGGCCTGATATTCCGCCGGCATCGCAATCGTGCCGCGCTCGGCCCATTCGCCTTCGAGGTAGTCGTACCACACGGGATCCGCCTGGCCGGGGACACGATCGATGACACACAATCGCCCCTGATGCAGGAACGGTTGCGAGGGTTGATTCAATTTGACGCGCGGATATGTCCTACGGGCCTGTCGCTGCTGAATTGCTGTGACCGCATGGCTGGACACGAGCAACAACCGGTCGCCATCGACAAGCGCGCTGTCGAACGGCACCGGCAGAGGAATGTCCGACTGGCGATCCCACTGGCCATCGTCATTGATGGCACGCAGCGCGGTGACTTGCGGTGATCCCGGGGCCACCACGTTGACCATCACCCACAGCCGGTTTTCCCACCACACGGCCTGACCGGGCATCGCCGATTCAATCCGCAGGTTGAAGATCGAGGGCGTGCTCTGCGGCATCAAGCCGACCGCCAGAAACTGCGGCGCGACAAACTGCAGAATGAGCAACGGGAACGCCGTGCCGAACACGACCATGAAAAGCGTGGACCGTCCGGCTTCCGAGCGAAATCCCGGCGGCGCGGATTCATCCGCGGTGAAGGCATCGTCGGTCAATTCGACAGCATCGGCCATGGCCCGGTCTCACAGATCCAGACGGCTAGACCGCGCGGCAGGCATCACGCCGGGCTGCCGTTCTTCGATTGCCGGTTCGATCGCAGGCAGCCGTGCCGATACGAATCCGCCATTGCCAGGGGAATCTCCGATTCCGCGAGCACGAGCTTCGCCTGATTCTCGACGGTGAGTGCCCGCATTTCCTGTTCGGACGCGACGGCCCGTGCCCGGCGTTCTTCGGCCTTGGCCCGCGCGATGCGCATGTCTGCCTCGGCCTGGTCGGCCTGCAGACGCGCCCCGACGTTGTCGCCGACGTCAATGTCCGCGATGTCGATCGAGACGATTTCATACGCCGTTTGCGAATCGAGCCCCTTGTTGAGCACGGCTCGGGCGATCAGCATCGGATTCGCGAGGACCTCCGAATGGGTCTCACAAGAACCGATCGCAGACACGATCCCTTCACCGACGCGGGCAATGATCGTTTCTTCGGTGGCCCCGCCGACGAGTTGCGACAGGTTTGTCCGCACGGTCACACGGGCGCGGGCTTTCAGCTGGATGCCATTCTTGGCCACGCCATCCAGAGTCCCGCGGCCTTTCTTCAGGTCCGGGCAATCGATGACCTTCGGATTCACGCTGGTGTTCACGGCTTCGAGCACGTCACGGCCGGCGAGGTCGATCGCCGACGCCGTGTTCCAGTCGAGCGGAATCTTCGCGCGATGGGCCGCAATCAGCGCCCGCACGCACCGCAGAATATTTCCTTCCGCGAGATAGTGCGCTTCGAGTTGCCGGGCCGTGATGCCCTTCAATCCGGCCTGGAGCGCCATGATGTGAGCATCGACGATCGTCGTCGGATTCACTTTTCGGAGCGACATGAAGACCAGCGTGAACGGGCTGATCCACGCGCGGGAGAAATAGGCCCGCAGCCACAGCCGGAAGTACATCGCGAACACGGCAAGAAAGATGATGCCGAGCAGAACGCCGAAACCGACGCCGATCAGCATGAGGACAACCAGGAACTCGTTCATACCGGCACCTCAAACTCAGCCGCAGATCTGGTAGACAGGGGTAGTCGCGGCGATTGTACGGATTTCACCCGCCCGTTCCCAGCGTCAGGAGTCTTGTGAGCGGCACGGCGCTAGTGTCCCGAGTTAGAAAACCGTTGACGTCACTCACCCCGTCATTCCCGCGTAGGCGGGAATCCAGCGTCAGTGCACCAGCTATGACACCGGCACAAAGGCCTGGATTCCCGCCTGCGCGGGAATGACCAGGTCCTCCCACATCAAAACTTTCCCACACGCTTTTTCAACATTCTAATAACTCGGGACACTAGCCGCCGGTGAATTTGGACTTGATCAATAAGAGAGACACCGGCGGCTAGCGCCGTGCCGCTCACTGTCATCGCGAACCGAAGTAGAACAACAGCAGTCCCAGGGCAACCTTGTGCACGCGGTCATCGAGGATGTCCCGCATGCCCGTGAACTCGCACAGCGCGACCGCACCGACCATCGTGAGCACAACCAGCGCTTTCGCATCGCCCCAGAATCGAGACGGCGGCGTGGTGCGGCCGCGATTCCACCACCGGCCGAAGCCGCGCAACAGCGATCCCAGCAGGTACGCGAAGATCATCCCCAGCAACGTCGCCGCCCGCGGTTCCCACAGCCGGTTCTCACGATAAAGGTACGCCGCCAGTCCGGCGAAGGACGCCAGCAGCACGAGCCGGATTGAGTGTTTCGGCAGGAACAGCGGGTGCTGCTCTTCTTCGAGAATGCCGTCGCGCTCGAGCTTCAGCCGGACATCTTTCGGCAGTTCGACGAACCGCCGCGACGTGAAATAATGCGCGAGGGCCATCAGCAGCGTTTCGACCCAGATGACATCCAGGTCACGTCCGGTCGCCAGATTCATCACCACGACGGCGACCACGATCAACGTCAACAGCGCTCGCACGCTGCCGGTCGGCATCCCCAACGGAGGCCAGGTCTGCGGCGAACCTTCGAGTTCCGCCATCCGATGTTCCTTCTTGTGTGTTTCTGAAAGCAGAACGCACGGCCGGCCCGGCCGGATTAAAACCGGCGGTTTGCGATTCGCGAAGGGGTTCGTTCCGAGGACGTTACCTTACGAAATTCCACGGCAGACGACGATCATCGCGGCGCACATTTCGGCGAAAAGCTCGCCAGCCGCGGAGTTTTTCGCCGGAAGAGCATCATGTTTCTGTGAGATCAGCGACGGAATGCGGCGTCATTTTCCTTGGAACGCAGGCATTCGATTTGCGTAGAATGGCTGTCGCAACAACTTCTACTACGAGATGAACGCAAGGATTTCCGATGCGGCAGTATTTCTGGCAATGGGCCCTGGCAGCGGTGGCACTGAGCGGTTCGGTCGTCGGAGCCGCGGACCAGCTGGGACCGGATGCGGCGGCGCTCAAGGCAGCCCGGGACAAGGGCGTCGCCTTTCTCAAAACGTCGCAGAACGAAGATGGCAGCTGGACCTCGTCCGAAGCGCCCGGAGTGACCGGGCTCGTCACCTTCGGCCTTCTCGCCGGCGGTGCCACCGCGGATGACCCCGCGGTGGCCAAGGCGCTCAAACATCTGGAAAGCTTTGTACAGCCCACGGGCGGCATCTACTTCGCCAAGAGCAATCACGCGATCTATGAGACCGGCATCAGCATGATGGTGTTTGCCGCAGTGAACAAAGACGGCAAGTACGACAAGCTGCTGGCCAATGCCGACAAGTACGTCCGCGGCCTGCAGTGGGATGAAAGCGAAAAGACAGACAAGTCGGACCCGAAATATGGCGGCATTGGTTACGGCCGCTCGGGGGACCGCCCGGATCTCTCCAACACGGTCTTCTTCCTCGAAGCCCTGCAAGCGGCGGGTGCGAAGAAGGATGACCCGGCCGTGCAGAAGGCGCTGGTGTTCTTGTCGCGTTGCCAGAACCTCGAAACCGAACACAACAACACCGCATTTGCATCGAAGATCAATGATGGCGGCTTCTATTACACCCCGGCGGCGGGCGGAACTTCACAGGCGGGCAACAATCCCGATGGCGGCCTGCGGTCTTATGGCAGCATGACGTACGCGGGGCTTAAGAGCATGGTCTTCGCAGGGCTGACCCCGGATGATCAACGGGTCCAGGCCGCGCTGACCTGGATCAAAAAGTTCTACACCGTCAAGGAGAACCCCGGCCTCGGCGAGCAGGGCGTCTATTACTACCATCAGATGTTCTCGAAAGCCCTCACGATCATGAAGGCCGATCTCTTCGAGGACGCGAACGGCAAGAAGCACGACTGGCGGAAGGAGCTCGCCGAGCATCTTTTCAGCGTGCAGAAAGACAACGGCAGCTGGGTGAACAGCAATCCGCGGTGGATGGAAGGCGACCCGAACCTCGCCACGGCGTACGTGCTGATGGCACTCAAAAACTGCGACCCGAAACCCGCGAAGTGATCGATCGTTACTCCTTGGTGATCGCTTCGTCGAGATTGAACAGCAGCCCGATGATCGCCGCATCGGCCGCGAGTTCCGTCAACGGGAACTCCGTGGCGATGCGGCTTTCGCCTTGTGACAGCATCGCCTTCGCCGCGTCCGGGTCTTGCTGAAAACGCACGTGTTGCGAGTGCCAGCTGTCGGTCAACACGGACAGTTCTTCCGCCCGTGGCCGCCGGGACAGCACGAGCCGGAAGGCGTGTTCGAGACGCGTCGACAACGGGGGCGACGTTTCCCGCCGCACACGTTCGGCGAGAACGCGCGCGGCTTCGCCATACGTGACGTCGTTCATCAGGATCAGCGCCTGCAGCGGCGTGTTGGTGCGGCTCTCGCGAACGACGCAGGTCTCCCGCCCCGCCGCGTCGAACGACAGCATCGTCGGCGGCGGAATCGTGCGCTTCCAGAACGTGTACACGCTACGGCGATACAAGGCTTCGCCGTGATCCTGCACGTAATCGGTGTCCGCCAGCTCTTTCCACAAGCCCGCGGGTTGATACGGCTTCACCGACGGCCCGCCGAGTTTTTCGACGAGCAGTCCCGACGAAAATAACGCCTGATCGCGGACCATCTCCGCGGAGAGCCGCAGCCGCGGCCCGCGCGCGAGCAGACGATTCTCCGGATCGAGACGGAATAGCTCCGGCGTCATCTGTGAGGAACGCTGATACACCGCGGAGGTGACCATCATCCGCAATATCCGTTTGACATCCCAAGCGCCGTCAGGAACCTTTGGCGCAGCGAACTCCACCGCGAGCCAGTCGAGCAGTTCCGGATTACTCGGCGGTTCGCCCTGCGATCCAAAGTCATCCACGGTTTTGACGAGTCCGGTGCCGAAGAGCATCTGCCAGAGGCGATTCACCGCGACACGCGCCGTCAACGGATGTTGTGGATCAATGAGCCAGCGTGCCAGGGCCAGCCGATTTTGCGGGCCATCCTTCGGCCACGCGGGCAATGCTGTCGGAGTTCCCGCCATCACGCGCTCACCGAGCTTGTCATACTCGCCGCGCAGCAGCACATGCGTGATACGCGGCGTTGGCATTTCTTCCATCACCATCACCGTCGGCAATGATTCCCGGAACGCCGTCCGCCTTTGCGTGAGTTCACGCACTTTGGCTTGCGCCGATTGCAACGCCGTCGTGGCCCCCAGCTCCAGAAATGCCGCCTGCAACTTTTGCGACTGGGCCGGCGTCCGCTTCTCCCGTGGGATGGCAGCGATCTCGTGGAGGGCTTCCGGCGTCGCCAGGATCGCTGCCTCATCGGGCGTGATCGCGGTGTTGAACAGCGCGACTTCATCGATCACGCCGTGAAAGCGTCCCGACGGTCCGTTGCCGCCCCCAATCCGCAACGGTTCTTTCGTCGCGAAAGTCTGGTTGAGCAGATCAAGATTCGTGCGGTGCGGCGCGGGCTGTCCATCCAGATAGAACTGCACGCCGGTGGCCAGGCGCGAGCCGTCATACGTCACTGCGACGTGATGCCACTCACCGGGAGAAATCGTCGCGGTCGTTTCCACGCGCAGCGCGTCATCCAGCCAGCGTTTGACGAGGTTGAGTTGCAGTCGTCCGCCATCGAGCACGAGGGCATAACCGTCGCCGTGTTCGACATCGGTCATCCGCGACAGGATGGTTCCGCCGTGATCGCCGTCCGGCTTGATCCACGCCGCGAGGGTGAATTTGTCCGTGAATCCGAACGCCCCGACATTGCCGGCATCGACGAACTCCTCGCCGGTGAATTTACGCCCCGGGCCGATCCGTCCGGCGACCGATGAGCCGTCCATCGGTGCATCGAACGTCTCCACCCAGATGCGATCGCGCGTGAATTGCCACGGGGGTGCTGCTGTGGGATCGAGGTTCGCTTCCCATCGCCGCTGCTGGTCTTCAAGCTCGGGTTGTAACTGCTTCCACGCGGCTTCGGCGTGTGATAACTCCGCGTCCAGTCGCGCCAGTTTCTCTTGTTGATGCAGTGTCGGAGCAGCGATGTATGGCGGCGAGTTCCCCAGCTTCGACGCCCGGCCGAACTCCGGCACGTTATTGAAGAACGCGAACGACTGGTAAAACTCGCGCTGCGACAGCGGATCAAACTTGTGGCTGTGACACCGCGCACACCCCATCGTCAGCCCCATCCACACGGTGTACGTCGTCTCCACACGATCAACGACATACTCCGCGGCGTACTCTTCGGGGACGATCCCCCCCTCGGAATTCCCGCGGTGATTGCGATGAAACCCCGTCGCAATCTTTTGTTCTAGCGTCGGATCTGGCAGTAAATCGCCGGCGAGTTGCTCGATCGTGAACTGATCGAACGGAAGGTTGCGGTTATAGGCGTCGATGACCCAGTCGCGCCACCGCCACATGAACCGTTCGCCGTCGCTCTGGTAACCGCTCGTGTCGGCATACCGCGCGGCGTCGAGCCACCGCACCGCCATCCGTTCGCCATACCGCGGCGACGCCAGCAACCGGTCCACCACGCGTTCCACCGCCGCCGGATGATCGTCCGCGAGGAACGCATCCAGTTCATCCAGTGACGGCGGCAATCCGGTCAGATCGAAGGTCACCCGCCGCAGCCACGTCGTGCGATCCGTTGGGGGATTCGGCGTCAGTCCCGCCTGTTCGAGCCGGGACAAGAGAAAGCGATCAATCGGCTCGGCGACGCCATCCATCTTGTCGACGCGCGGAATCACGGGGCGCGTCGGCGCTGTGAGTGACCAATGTCCGGACCAGACGGCCCCTTCTTCAATCCATTGCCGCAGCCGCTCTTTTTGTGCCGCGGTCAGCTGCTTTCCCGACTTGGACGGCGGCATCTGTGCTTCGGGATCGGCGGAAGCAATTCGCTGCAAGAGAACGCTGCGCGCGACATCCCCGGGAACAACGGCCGCGTGTCCGCCTAAGTCGGCGAGTGCGCCATCTCTCATATCGAGGCGCAGATCCGCCTGGCGTTTGTTCTCGTCCGGCCCGTGGCACTGAAAACAGGCATCCGAGAGGATCGGACGAATATCGCGATTGAAATCGATGCGCTTCGGTACGGGCTCCGCCGCCCAAGCAACAGCCCAGGAGCCCGTGAGGCAGGCCGCAATCCACAGTGCCGCGAGGACGCCGCGCATCTTGAGAGTTCCCCGTTGACCATCACCGCCGAAGCATCAACGCATTCTAATCTCTCTGGTGCCTCTCTGCCGTACTGCTACGACAGATTCGCTCCCGCCAGGGCAACCGGCTACGATAAAAGACGAGGCTTTGAGGAGTCGGGTGCCGTATGCCGCAGTTTCAGTTACATCGACCGTATACGCCTGCGGGGGATCAACCGCGAGCGATTGAATCGCTGGTGCGCGGCGTGAAAGAGGGCAAGCCCGCGCAGGTGTTGCTCGGCGTCACCGGCTCCGGCAAAACCTACACGATGGCGAACGTCATCCAGGAGCTGCAACGCCCGGCGCTCGTGCTGTCGCACAACAAAACCCTCGCGGCACAGTTGTACGGCGAGTTCAAGGAGTTCTTCCCGAACAACGCTGTCAGTTACTTTGTCAGTTATTACGACTATTACCAGCCGGAAGCGTACATTCCGCAGCGCGACATCTACATTGAAAAAGATGCGTCGATCAATGAAGAGATCGACCGGCTGCGGCTAGCGGCGACCAGTGCGCTGGTGAGTCGGCGCGATGTGATTGTCGTGGCATCGGTGAGCTGCATCTACGGTTTGGGCTCGCCGAAAGATTATCTGGAAGCGATGGTCCCGCTGCGGGTCGGTGACAACGCCGATCGCGATGAATTCCTCCGCAAGCTCTGCGACATTCAATACAACCGCAATGATTATCAGCCGGCCCGCGCGCACTTCCGGGTGCGCGGCGATGTGGTCGAAGTCTGGCCCGCCTACGAAGAATTCGCCTACCGCATCGAGTTCTGGGGCGATGAAGTCGAGAAGCTCGCGATCATCAATCCGGTCACCGGTGATGAGCTGAAGCGTCTTGAAGAAATCTACGTCTACCCCGCGAAACATCACGTTCTGCCTGAAGACAAAGTGAACTCCGCCTGTCAGGAGATCGAGCGCGAGCTTGTCGAGCAGCTCGAAAAATTCCGCAAGGAGGGCAAGCTGCTCGAAGCCCAGCGGCTCAATGCCCGCACGCGGCACGACTTGGAACTGCTGCGGGAAATCGGCTTCTGTCCCGGCATCGAAAACTACAGCCGGGCACTCACCGGCCGCAAACCGGGCGAGCCGCCGTATACATTGCTAGACTTCTTCCCGGCCGATTCGTTGATGTTCATTGATGAATCGCACGTGACGGTCCCGCAGATCCGCGCCATGTACGCCGGGGACCGTTCGCGCAAGACGACGCTGGTCGAACACGGTTTCCGCTTGCCGATGGCTTTGGACAACCGGCCGCTGAAGTTTGAGGAGTGGGACAGCCGCCAATCGCAGGCGGTCTACGTTTCCGCGACGCCCGCTGACTGGGAACTCGAACGCGCCGGCGGTGAAGTCGTGGAACAGGTGATCCGCCCGACGGGGTTGATTGATCCGGTCATCTACATTCATCCCGCGCGGGGGCAGGTGCCGCATCTCATCGACCAGATTCGCATCCGCGCGGAGCGCGGCGAGCGTGTGCTCGTCACCACGTTAACCAAGCGGCTCGCGGAAGATCTGACAGCGTATTTGCGGGAGGAAGGCATCCGGTGCGCGTGGCTGCATTCGGAGCTCGATGCGTTCGAGCGCGTCGAAATTTTGCGCGAACTGCGCGAAAATAAGTACGACGTCGTGGTGGGCGTCAACCTGCTGCGGGAAGGTCTCGACTTGCCCGAAGTGTCGCTGGTCGCGATCCTCGATGCCGATAAAGAAGGCTTCCTCCGCAGCGAGACGAGCTTGATTCAGACGATCGGTCGCTCGGCCCGCAACGTGAATGCCGAGGTCGTGCTCTACGCCGATTCCGTGACGGAAAGCATGCAGCGCGCCATCGACGAGACCGAACGCCGCCGGAAACTGCAACGCGCTTACAACGAGAAACACGGCATCACCCCCGAGACCATTAAGAAGGCGATTCGCCGTGGTATTGAGGAAGAAGTGGAAGCCCGGCGGATCGTCGCCCAGGCGAGTGGTGCCGCGAGTGAGACGCAGTTTGTCACGCAAGAATATTTGAAGGCGCTTGAGCAGGAAATGCTCACGGCGGCGGAGTCGCTCGAGTTCGAGCGCGCCGCGCAACTCCGAGACCGCATTCTGCAACTGAAGAATCAGATCGGGCAGATGGTGAAGGCGGAAGACGAACCCGGCTTCGTGGAGGGCAACGGGGCCAAGCCGAAGAAACAGCGCAAGAGCCGTCGGGACAGTGCCCGGGGAACCGCACCGCCCAAGAAGAAGAAATTCTGATGTCACCCTCGCTCGATCCCCAGCGCTGGCAAACCGTTCTCGACCTGGCCCAAAGCTGGGTGCATTCGGGAAAAGTCCCGGCGATCACCGTCATCACGGGGACACGCGAACGGTTGCACGGCCCGGTTTCATTCGGCAGTTTGTCCGCTGCGGAACATCGCCCGCTCCCGCCGAAGCCGATCTATCTCGTCGCCTCGATCACCAAGCCGCTGGTCGCGCTCGGCGCGTTGAAACTCATCGAGCAGGGGCGGCTGACGCTCAGCGATCGCGTCGTTGATTTTCTTCCCGCGTTCGGTCGACAGGGCAAAGTCGGCACGGAGATTCGGCACCTGCTCACGCATTCGTCCGGGTTGCCCGACATGCTGCCGAATAATCGGGAACTGCGGGCCGCTCACGCACCGCTGTCGCGCTTCGTCGAGGAAACGTGCGAACAACGGCCGGGCTTTCCGCCGGGGCGCGGCGTGCAATATCAGAGCATGGGCTTTGCGGTCCTGGCCGCCATCATCCAGCAGATCGACGGCCGACCGTTGCCCCGATTTCTCAAGGACGAACTCTTTGGTCCGGTCGGCATGACGGAGACCGCGCTCGGGGCTCCGGACGACTGGTTCGCCCGTGACGGCTTTATCGTGCGCGTGCCGGAGATCAGGTTGCCGGCGAATGACATCGGCACCGACTGGAACTGGAACAGCCGTTACTGGCGACAACTCGGTGCGCCGTGGGGCGGCCTATTCACCACGGCGGA
>DASRYX010000208.1:0-5104 GCA_035686985.1 Planctomycetaceae bacterium
GTATTACCCACTCCTGTATGCTGTGACGCATGGCAACCGCGGACTTACCCCTGCCCATGGATACCCTTCTACGCGCGGTGACGTGGCGTCAGACGCTGTTCTCCACAGTCACAATGATCCTGCGCATGGCGGTCGCATCCGGCTTCACCGTGCTTGTCTGGCTGTGTGCGGATGCCTGGCTTAATCTTCCGTCGTGGGTCCGCGCGATGGGTCCATGGGCGGCCGTAATCGCGGCGATTGTCGCGTGTGTGCGTGATGTGCGCTTCCAACAGCGCGAACGAAAAAAGGATCTCACACGCCGCATTGAGCAAGCTTATCCAGACCTGCAGGAGCGTCTTTCCACGTGCCGGGATCTCGCGGGTAGCCCGCTGCCATCGACGCGCACCGAGCGCTGGTTCCACGCTCAACTGCGGCACGAAACACTCTCGCAACTGGACCAGATCGATCCCGCACGCGTGGTCTCTGACCGGAAGCTGCAACGTGCGTTGGCACTGGCCGCGCTGATGCTCGCCGGCGGATTTCTCCTGCCGGTGTGGTGGGGGGATGGATCGTGGAACCTCGCAGCCCGCTGGCTGTCACCGTGGGACAATCACGGCTGGGGCGCCGCTACTAGGATCATCACGACGCCGCGCGATCATCTGGCGCTGCGGAATCGCGATTTCTTGATCGAAGCGCAAACGGCCCGTTATCGCCCCTGGCACACGCCGCTGACAGAACTCACGCTCTGCTGGCGGGAGCAAGGCGAATCAACCTGGCACGAACGTCCGCTCGACTTACAGGACAACGGCCGGTTTTCCGGCCACATCCCCCATGTATCGCGCGATGTCGTCTGGTTCGTGCGCGGACGCGGAGCAGAGTCCCCGCGAACGACCACCCGCGTGATTGATCCACCACAAGTCACGGCGATGACCGCCTGGATCGATGCCCCCGGTTACACCGGCCAAGCATCGGAACAACTCTCGGTGCTGCAGGATCTCTCGGTCCTCGCCGGCAGCCAGATCCGTTTCGCCGTACAGTGGGATCAGCCACTGCAATCCGCGGAGCTGCACTGGCCCGATGAACCGCAAGTGACCACTCCGCACAGTTTCGTGATCGATCCCAATGGGACAGCCGGGGTCGTAACAGTCCGGGCGAACGAATCGGGCCCCTTCACTTTGCGAATGACCACGCGTACGGGGTTGACTGTTGAGGAACCGGCACGTGCCTTGATCGTCCGTCCCGATCAGCCCCCGGTCGCACAGACTTTCGGCCCGGCGACGCTCGCCATCCGACCGGATGAGCGACACGCGGTGCACGCCCGTGCGAATGATGACTTTGGTTTGAGCCGCGCAGAGTTGCAGATCGATATCGCTGGACAGACGCCTTCCGAGCGACAATTCGCTCCTTGGAAGTCCACGCCGTTGTCACGAGAGCTGTCGACAACCGTCGATCTCCTGCCGTGGAAGCTCGCACCCGGGGCTTCTGTCACATTGCGTGTCCGCGTCTTCGATAATCGAGAACAGCCAGGACCGCAGGAAGGCTGGTCCGCACCGCAAGTTCTGGTCGTGAGTTCGTCTGCGCTGCCGGAAGAGGTCCGCCAGCTCACGGAGAGTGCACGACAGGCCCGTGAGGATCTCGCAAAAATCCTCCGCGATCTGGAAACCGAGCGCGGCACGCTGCGTGATATCCACCAGAAAACCGCCGCAGCGACGGTGCGCGAAAAGCCACCCGGTCAGGAGACCCGCCTGCAGGAACTCACCGCCGCTCATCAGGAATTGCAGGACTCGCTGCGTGAGTGGACGGCAACGCTGCCCGACGACGAGCCCGGTGAGGCCATCCGACAGGAGGCAGAACGGATCCTGAATGGACCGCTTGCCGATGCGGATCAGAAACTGGCGAAGACGCCGCAGATGTCGCCGCGCGATCAGATCCCGACCTTGAGCCAGGCGCTCGACGACTTAGCGGCTGCGCGGTCGGCATTGAAGAAGGTCGATGACGCGCTGATTGCCCGCGCCGCTCTCGGCGATGATCTGCTCGCCTTGCGTCAGTTAGCCAATCAGAGTGAGCGCACGGCGGAAGCGCTCCAAATGGAAGCGGATGCTTCGTCGGTTCAAGAAGCCTCAGATTCGGTGCAGCAGATTCAACAGGAACTCGCACGCATCGTGCAGCGCCGACCCGAATGGCAAGCGGCCATGGATGAGGCGCAGCGTGAGCAACGTGCAGCCACCCAAACACCATCCGCGCTCGCTCCGCAAAATGTTGACGCTCCGAAATCCAAGCCGTCCGCTGCGGGTCCGGTCCCGCTTGCGGCCGGGCAGGAACTGTTGACGGCGAAAGAACAACTGCAGCAATCACAGAACGAGTTGATGCCGAACCGTAGCGACCCTGCTCCGGCAGCGCAGTCGCTGCAAGCCGCCGCCGATGCGTTTCGCGATGCGATTGCTCAGACCGCCGGAAAGCCGATCGCACAGGCGGAATCCGAACCGCCAGACGAAACTGACATGACGGTCGTGGCACAACAGCCCGGACAAACTGGCGTGACCGACAACGCTGGAGAATCACCCTTGTCACTGCCACCGGGAAAAGTGATCGGCGGCAAGTCGCAGCGGAACTGGGGCCGTTTACCGACCGGTCTGCAAACCGAGATTCTGCAAGGAAGCCGCCACAAGGGACATCCCGATTACGCCGCTCAGGTGCAACGTTACTTTGAACGGATCGCGCAACCCGTGTCGACGCCCTCCCCGGAGGCGATGCCGTGATGCGGTTCCTCACCGTGCTGTTGTCGTGCAGCGTGACGATCGTCACGGCCGCCGAACCACGTCCACGGCTGTTGGAACCGACGGCACTCGACCGCGAAGTCGACGCCGCCGTGGCGCGCGGGGTCAGCTTTCTCATGAAGAGTCAGCGTCCCAACGGCGGCTGGTTGATCGATCAGTATCAAGGCGAAACGACGTCCGCCGCGGCTCTCGCCATGATGGCGTGCCTTGCCGCCGGCCATGTCCCCGGTGATGCCCCGTTCGATGCCACGCTGCAGCGCGGGCTGCAATACATTCTCGACCATCAGCGCCCCGACGGCCTGCTGGTCGATCATCACGGTCATGGTCCGCTCTATTGCCATGGCATCAGCACACTCTTTTTGGCAGAAGTCGTGGCAATGACGCACGGGTCACAAGCCGCGGAGTGCCGGCGGGCCCTCGAGCGAGCCGTGGCTCTCATTCTTGATGCGCAAGCGGTCGAGAAATCCTCACGGCATGCGGGAGGCTGGCGCTATCTCGCGCGGAGCAATGACAGTGACCTCAGCGTGAGCGCGTGGCAACTCCTCGCGTTGCGGGCGGCGAAGAACGCCGGCTGCGATATCCCCGCCGACGCAATCGATCGCGCCGTGGAGTACGTCAAGCAGTGCAGCCCCTCCAACGGCCGCGGGTTTGCTTATCAACCGGGACAGGCCGCCTCGTCGTCGATGACCGCGGCGGGGATCACGGCGCTGCAGGTCTGTGGAATGCGCGATGAACCCCTGGCGAAGACCGGCGTCGACTTTCTCCAGCAACGCCTGCCGAAATCGACGGAGCCGTACTATCTCTACGGCATGTATTACACCGCGGTGGCGATGCATCACCACGGTGGCGAGGCGTGGGAACAAACGCAGCCGACGGTCTTTCGCGAGTTGCTGCGGCGTCAGCAAGCCGACGGCGGCTGGCCCGCCGGGAATGCCGCGGAAGCCCCGCTCGGCCGCGTTTACTCCACCAGCCTCGCCTTGCTGGCGCTCACTGTGGAATACGGTTATTTGCCGATTTATCAGCGCTGACCATCGGCATTCGTCAATTCCGGACGAGAAATGACGCGGGCGTGATCCGGCAAGACGCGGAAACGTTATTGTGGAGGTGTGCCGCGCCGAAGGACGGTCGGCCAACCACGGGAGTTTGCCATGAATCTGTTCCGACGCTGGCTGTTGTTCGTGCTCTGTGCCTCTCTGACGACCGCAGGTTCGGTCATCGCTCAAGAAGCGGTCGAACCGCAGCCTGTCGCCACGGAAAGCCCGCTGGATCGAGCCAAAGATAACGCCGAAGACGCCGCCAATGCTGCCACGAAGAAGGTGGAAGAACTCGCGCGCGAGGTCGACCGCTCGCCTCAGGCGAAGGAAATCTCGGCGGGGATTCTGCAACCGATCTATCAGTTCGCGGAACGGCTGTCGTTTCCCTTTTTCCACTGGGTCGCGTTCGCCGTGATGGCCACCGGCGTGGTGAGTTACGCGCTGCAGCTGGTTCTCGGCAAGCTGGTCGTGCTGACGAAGATGGGCTTCAGCCCGGCGGAGATTCTCTCGGATGCACACGGGCTGGTGATCAGCCTCGTGGGACTCGTGCTGACCACGCAAGCAGCCGCCGAAAACAGCACGTTCACGCAGAGTCCGTTCGCGGTGATCTCCGCCGCCGCCGTAGGCGTGATCGTGGGCTTCGTGTTCTACCTGTGGGGTCAGGCCCAGGAAGTGCAGGCAGCGAAAGCGCGTGCATTGATGACCACTCGGCCATGACGCTTCGAGTTCATCCGCTCACTCTTTCCTTCCCGGAAACTGGGAGGGCGACCAGCCCATCACGCGTTTGAAAGTCGTCGAAAACACGAACGGGTTCTGGTAACCGACCTGGTTGGCGATCGTTTCGATCTTTGTATGCGGAGCCAGCAGCAGTTCGGCGGCGCGGCGCATGCGGAGCCAGATCAGTTGCTGACGGGGATTGCGGCCCAACTCCTTGCGGCACAACCTCTGCAATTGTTTTTCGCTCAAGTGCACCCGCTTGGCCATCGCGGTGATCGTCCATGGCTCATCGAGCGTTGCGGCGACATCGCGCCATAACGTCCACAAACGTGGGTCGGTCTGCGCAGGCTCAGCGAACCGGCGGACGTAGTGATGGATCAGATCGACCCAGTGTTGCATGGCAGTGGGGTGACCTTGGGTGCCGGCTTCGTGATGCAGCCCGCGGATAGCGAACTGCAACGGCGCCGCGTCATAGCGGGTGACGATCGGAGTCGCCGTCGCGGCAAGTGGTCGCTGCCCCACCGGTTCGCGGTATCGGACCCAGCAGATGTCCCACGGATGCTGCGGAATCGCGTGGAACGCCTGCCGGGTCTGCGG
>DASRYX010000209.1:0-2110 GCA_035686985.1 Planctomycetaceae bacterium
ATCATCACCCTGCGGTGATCAACGGATTCAGCAACCTCATGGTGGAGCTGTGGGGGGAAACCGACGGCCGCGGCGCCCGCAGTGCCGTCGGCATGGGTTCGCTGCCCGGCAACATCACCGTGGAAGTCGAAGCGATGTTCCTGTTGAAAGCGGAGTGATCGAGGATGACGGGTGCCATGCTTGCAGCTTTGGGCAAGCATGTCTGAAACACGATCTCCGACAAGAGGACGAAAAATGACCTCACGATTCCAGCGTTCACGACGCATGCTTGTTCAAAGCTGCAAGCATGTCACCCAGATGCTTGTTCTGTTGACCGCGATGGCAGCTGTCGCCGCCGAACCCGGTATCACGCGGCTGGGCAAAGCACCGCCGGAGGAGTTCTTCGCGGGCATCGGCAAGCCGTATTATCTGCTGGGGCAACAGCCGCCGGGGACCCCCGGCAAGCCGAAGGTCAATCAGGCTTACGTCTGGGGCATGACTAAGGCAGGCGATGACATCTGGTTCGGCACGGCGGCGAATCCGGTCAGCCTGGTCGTCGGCGGCATCCTCGGGTTCGCCGTCCCGCGCGAGAGCGAATTCCAGGTCAGCGAGTTCTGGAAGAGCCAGTACCCCGGGATCAGTCCGTTGCTGAAGACCTATCTCGGCGACTGGCGACCGCCGCGAATCTACCGGTATCAACCTGCCGGTGGCGTGCAGGATGTCACTCCGAGCGACCCGCTGCTGTCGAACACGCTCGGGCTGCGCTCGGCAGGCGCGAATGATGAGATCGTGCTGATCGCCGGTCCGGCGTTGATTCAGCTCGGCATCAACGTGTTTGCGTTCGACGCACAAACCGGCGCGTATCTGGGCTCGAAGTCCTTTCTGGAATTCAGCGACATCCGCAAATGGGTCACGGTCGACGACGTCCTTTATACCGGGACACTCGACACTTGGACGCAGACCGGTGCCGGTTCAGTGATCCGCTGGAAAGGGACGAAAACCAACCCGTTTCAGTACGAGATTGTGGGCCGGACCGACAACGAAGTCGCGACGCTGGTGGCGCATGAAGGCCGGATGTACGCCTTCACATGGGCCGCGGTGAGTTCCTTCTGGACGCGCTTGAACGGCGCGAAGTCCACGCATCAACCGGCGATCTGGATGAGCCCGCCGTTGCCGGAAGGCGGACTCACGGCGGTGCACCAGTTTCAGTGGAAGAACGTATGGACCATCGACCGTTATGATCCCGATCCGGTGGTGGCCTCATCGCTCTGGATGGGGGCCGCGGAATCGTTTGATGGGCATCTCGTGTGGGGCACGATCCAGATTCCCGGCGTCGGTGCCTTGGCATGGCTCGATGAATACGGGCTGCCGGAGTCGCCACTGTTGCTCGTAGAATCCTTCGACAAAAGTTCGCGCACCGCACCCGTCTTTCGCGGCAAGCTCGTGAACGGTCAGTTGCAGGTCGACTTACTGTATGGCGACGCGACGCTGCCGAAGTATGTTCCGTCCGGACCAGGCCGGGGATCGTGGGTCATCGCCCCCAACAAGCTCGGCAATCCTCTTCATGGATCAGCCGGCTTTGGACAACCGCTGAATGCGTACATCTGGTCGATGGAAGTCCACGCCGGCAAGCTGTACGTCGGGACATTCGACCGGTCGTTCCTGCGCTACGGCAATGACTACGTCAAAGGGTTGCCGGTGCCGAATGATCTCGGGGCGGACATCGTTCAGTTCACGTCGACATCGACACCGGCGAAAGCCGTCTCGCTGACGGGGTTGGGCAACGTGACCAACAACGGCGTGCGAACGATGGTGAGCCATCCCGACGGCTTGTTCTGCGGCACCGCGACGAGCGCGAATCTGCTCGCCGATCTCAACGACACCCTGCCGGAAGGGGGCTGGGAATTCCTGAAGGTGAATCCCGCGCAGATCCAGCTTACACCGCTACGAACCGTAACCGCCTCGCCGATGACGGCCGCCGAAGTCCAACGCGCTTGGCAGCAGATCGAAATCACACCACCATAGCGCCGGGTGGCGGGGGCGCACCGCGCAGCGGAAGCCCCCGGAGGGACAGCGTGTGGGTCGCGGTGGGCGATCACATCATCATCACCAGCCCTTCGGCGGTGTTGAG
>DASRYX010000210.1:0-15071 GCA_035686985.1 Planctomycetaceae bacterium
CCGCACCGACGAACTCAACATGCGATGTTAATCCCTTCGCGGCGACTTCCTGCCGCAGCGTCTCCATGCAGGGTCCGACACCGAGGATCTGCCATTTCAACTCTCGATGTCCGCGACGACGGACTAACTCTTCCAGTGCGTTGAGCAGATCGATGTGGCCCTTGTCTTCATCAATGCGACCGACGGTGAGCAGGCGGATTTCACCCGGATTCTTCGGGATCGTCTGCTCCCGCGAGCGCTGTTCGATGCGTTCGAAATCGAGGCCGTTGGGTTGGACCAGCACCTGCTCGGGCGGAAGTTGCCAGTAATCGATCATCTGTTGCTGCAGTCCGGCGGAGTTCGCCAGGACTTTCGCGGCGGTGTGATACGTCCATTTCCCATAGCGGCGACGCAGTGCGGGCAGACGCCGGGCGTACATCTCGAACTGCACCCGCGGATCGGCCACCGCGGCGGAAATCCGGGGTACGCCGCGCGACCAGCACGCCCAGGCGGTATCCAGCGTGGCGAGATAGGTGCGGTCGTAAACCACGTCGCAACGTTGTGTGCGGAGCAAGCGCGACAGCCAGCGCGACCGGCGGAGAAAGCCAACGCCCCAGCGCGACCACGGTTGCCGGCCGGTGTCGGGATCGGCAAACGCCAACAGCGGCACATCGGCCGGGACTTCGGAGAGCAGCGACCCTTCGCGCGACGCCAGCGCGAGCATCGGCTCAAACCGTTCCCGATTCAGATGACGGAGCATCTCCACCACCTGGCGTTCGGCGCCGCCGGCGTGCATTGATCCGATGTAGAAGAGGACTCGTAACCGCCGGGTCATCGCACTGTCCATTGTCTCCCACGACCTTCGATGGCGAAGCGCCGGCACGTGGTCGGTGGTAGCGCATTCGACATCCGTCGGGGCTATGATACCGCTTCCGGGAGAGGGGTGATCCTATCGCCGGTCCTCATGGTTGGCCACGGATTCGCCGTGTTTCTGCAAAAGCGATGAGACGCTCTGTATGTCCGATTCGACTGATGCGGCCTCGCTGATCCCGGTTGAGACTCACTTCGAGTTCGGTCGAAACTGGTCGCGCTTTCTCCAAACGCTGAACGAAGAACGCATCGCCGCGGCGGTCCAGTCGATGCAATCGCTGCTGGGCAAGACGACTTTACAAGGGATGCGGTTTCTCGATGCCGGCAGCGGCAGCGGACTGTTCAGTCTCGCGGCGCATCGGCTCGGGGCCGAGGTCACTTCGTTCGATGTCGATCAGAACTCCGTCGGCTGTACTCGTGCGCTGCGAGAACGATTGGCAAAGGGCGGCCCGGCGTGGAACATCTTGTCCGGTTCGTTGACCGATCGTGAGTTCCTGAGCACGCTCGGACAGTTCGATGTGGTCTATTGTTGGGGTGTCGCGCACCATACCGGCAGCATGTGGAGTTGCCTGGAGAACTTGCTGCCGCTGGTGAAACCGCGCGGGCAGATTGTGCTTGCGATCTACAATGATCAGCTTTACATTTCGCGCGTGTGGCGCCGCGTGAAGCAGATCTATCAACGCCTGCCGGGATTTCTTCGGCCGGTGTATGTGGCCTTCATCGGGACGGTGACGTTTCTCAAGCAACTTGTGATCACATTGCTTGCCGCGTGTTTGAGGCTTGTTCTGCTTCGGAATCCGTTCGTGCCGTTTCTGAATTGGATTCGTGCCTCACGGTCGCGCGGCATGCATGCGTGGTACGACCTCGTCGACTGGGTCGGCGGTTGGCCGTTTGAAGTCGCGAAGCCGGAAGAAATTTTTCGCTTCCTGCGGGATCGCGGATTTGTTCTGCAGGAGCTGACGACGTCTGGCGGACATGGTTGCAATGAATTCGTGTTCGTGCGATCGGCCGAACGGTGAGTTACTTTCTCGCTTGGTTTTCCGCTGCGAGCGTTTCGAACATCGTAATGAGCTGATCGACGCAGACCCCGAGTCCAAAGCGGTCCAGCACCGACTGCCGGGCGGCGTCCAGCTGCTGATCGGCTGGCGGACTTTCAAACGTCTCTTTCAGGGCCGTGGCGAGGGCCCCCACATCTTCGACCGGCACCAGCCGTCCCCAACGGCCCCCCTCCAGAATTTCACGCGGTCCAGTCGGACAATCGGCGGCGACTACCGGGACACGACAGGCGACCGCTTCAATCAACGTGTTCGGATTGCCTTCGAACCGGGATGGCAAGATGAAGACATCCGCGGTGCGGAAATAGGAGAACGGGTTCGTTTGGAAACCTAGGAAATGGACTTGTTCCGCGATGCCAAGTTTGGCCGCCTGTTGTTCCAACTCGGCTTGATCGGGTCCTTGTCCGAGAATTGCCAGTTGCACCGGGGACTCGGCCGAGTGCACCCGCGCCACCGCTTCCAGCAGCAGGTCGAATCCCTTCTGATGCCGCAAACGGCCGGCCGCGACAATCCGGCGACCAACACCCGGCCATGACGGGGTTTCACTTGTGGCGAGACGATCCACCCGTTCGAAGTCGCGGCAATTCAATAACGTCCCGGTACGATCGGCGGGGAGATCGTAGTACTGCTCGGTGCGTTCCCGCAGCACGGCCGAGTTCGCGAGGACTTTCGTCGTCGATCGATAGGCCCAGCGTGCCAGACGATGCCGGAACGGAAACGAGCGCGATAACGCATCGTCCACTTCCGCGTCGGGTTCGACAATGATGTAGCCCACATGCGGCACTCGACGTCCCAGGGTTGCGAGTGCCGTCTCGTAGACGCACATCAGCGACCACGACATGATCACATCCGCAGGCCGCCGGACGAGTGTTTCCCGGAGGTGCAACGCGCGGGCGGCACAGGGGCACCGCAATTTTGCCAGTCCGCGTTGCAAGAGTGATCGCTTCGCATCGCCGTCCCAGAAGGCGTCGACGGGGATGTCGGCCGGGATTTCGGGCAAGAGTTCGCCCCGGCGATATTGCAGGTACAACTGCGGCGTCACCCGCCGGCGATCAAGGTGCTTGAGCAAATCGACCAGTTGTCGCTCGGCTCCTCCACCGCCCATCGACCCGGCGACGAAACAGACCCGCAACGGCCGCGCCAACGGACCGCTCATGCTCGTTTCGCGATCTTGCGCAAGACTTCAGCACCGCGCAGCAGCGTCTCGTCTTCCGCGGCGAACGACAGCCGGAAGTGGGTGTCGCGCTGGCTGAATACGCCGCCGGGGATGATCAGCAATTCGTTCCGGATCGCCTCGGCGACAAACTCGGTCCCGGTCCCCCACGGCGTCTTCACGAAGAGATAAAATGCGCCGTTCGCACCGTGAATTTCGTAATGATCCTTCAGTTCGTTCCGGATCAGATCGCGCTTGCGGCGGTAATCCGCGACGCGGTCGCTGATGTCGCAATTCCACGCGGCGAGCCCGGCCCATTGCACCGGTTGCGGGGCACACACGAACGTGAACTGCTGCAGCTTGATCATCTGCTCGATGACATGTTTCGGCCCGTGTGCCCAGCCGAGTCGCAGCCCGGTCATGGAGTGCGACTTGCTGAACCCATCGATCACGATCGTCTGATCGTTCCACGTCGCCGGGCTGACAAACGGCTGGTCGTAACAGAACACGCGGTAGATCTCATCGCTGATCAGGGCGATGTCTTTTTCTTTGCAGAGCAATGCGAGGCCGCGGAGTTCCTCTTCTGTCGCGACATAGCCGGACGGATTGCACGGGCTGTTGACGATGAGCACTTTGGTCCGCGGCGTGACCGCATCACGAACTTTGTTGAGATCAATCTTGAAGTCCGGATAGGTGTCGATGAGCACCGTCGTGCCGCCGCACATGGTGGTGAGATGCTTATACATCACGAACCACGGATCGAAGCACAATACTTCATCGCCGGGGTTGACCAGCGTCGACAGGGCCAGCATCAACCCGCCCGACGTGCCACTGGTGATAAACGCCTGCCGGTCGCTGTGGCCGTATTCCGCGGTCACGGATTGCTGCACCAGTTCCAGCAGCGGCTTGATGCCCTGCGTCTGGCTGTAGACGTTTTTGCCCGCATTGACCGCGTCGTTAAGGGCCTGTTTGACGGCGGTCGGGGTATCAAAATGAGGCTGCCCGATGCTGAGGTTGATCGGGTTCTTCATCGTCGCCGCAAGATCGAAAACCTTGCGGATGCCGGACGCATCAATCTTGTGCATCCGGTCGGCGATCCAGCGTTGTGACATGGTAACGATGTTCGTGAAGGAATGATTTTGTCAGTACGGCGCGAGCATACCACAGGAAGCCCAGGGAATGCATTCCCTGGGTCTTTCTCTCATCACCGTGCAATCAGCCGCTTGCGAATATCGGCGTGAATCTTGTCATCCCATTCCGCGCCGATATGCGAGTTCGGATTGAAGATCGCGGTGTAGGGTGGACCGCCGGGGCGAAGAAACCCCTGCTTGGGATCGGCGAGGTCCACCGGCGTCATGCGCGGCTCGTTCTGCCACGGTCCCCAGACGACGGCGCTGCGGCTGGCATATTGCACGGCGGTCGTCACGTTCTTCGGCAGCGCCGCCGGGCGTTGCGAGTTCGGTCGCCCCGCCGACGACGGATCCAGAAACACCACCAGCGGGATTGAGCATCCCGGTTCATCGCACAAGGCGTTGCAGACTTCCCACGCGGTGTGACCGCCCCAACTGTTGCCGACGATCCGCACCGATGTGTCGGGGCGCGTCTTTATGTGGTCACGGATGTGGATCACAATCGCCGCGGAACCGGGCGGCGTTTCCGTGTTGATCGCGCCTGGCGGCGTGCCGTTCCAATTGAAATATTCCGCCGAGATGTTGTCGCGCCGCAGGTCGTTGCGCAGCTGAAACATGCCGCTGTTGCCTTCACCGCGACGAGCTGTTCCGTTGAGTTGCGCCGGCGTCGGATCGGAGTCGAAGCCGCCGATCAGGACGATATGCGTCGGTCCGGCAGGCACCTCGTCAGCGGCAGCGCGTCCAGCGAAATCACTACCGCATAGCGCCGCAGTGAGGATCATGAAGATCGGCACAATTTGACAGCGATTCACCATGCTCACCTTCTCCACGGGAAGGGAAACCACGAATCGGGAGTATGGTAGCAAAACGGTTTCACGCACAATCGCCAATAGACACGAATAGATTCATCAGGGTATGCTGATGAGTCCGGCACGTGCGTGTGCGTCGTCGGCCTGCCCAATCTTTCCCGCCACCATCGATGAGTACGACATGCCTCGCTGGTCTGCTTCGATCGTTGTCTGCGCCACTGCTTCACTGATCGTTCCGTCCGCGGTGTCGGCCGGCGAGAAACTGCAGTTCAATCGCGACATCCGGCCGATCCTGTCAAACAACTGTTATCTCTGCCACGGGCCCGACGAAAAACATCGCGAAGGCGGACTCCGGCTCGATCGCTCGGCGGATGCGACCGCGAAACTGGAATCGGGACAGACGGCGATTGTTCCCGGTGATGCGAACGCGAGTGAACTCGTCAAACGCATTCTTTCGACCGATCCGAACACGGTGATGCCGCCGCCCGACAGCGAGAAAGTCATTACCGCTGAACAGCGTGAGATCCTGAAGCGATGGGTCGCGGAAGGAGCCGAATATCAAGGGCACTGGTCGTTCATCTCACCTCAGCGACCGACACCGCCGGCCGTCAAACGGATGGATCTTGTCCGCAATGATATTGATCCGTTTCTGCTCGCGCGGCTGGAGCGCGAAGGCCTCGAACCGAATGGTGAAGCCGACAAGGTGACACTGATTCGCCGCGTCACGTTTGATCTGACCGGCTTGCCGCCCACACCGGCGGAAGTCGGCGCGTTTGTCGCCGATGCCTCACCGGAAGCGTACAGTCGTCTGGTTGATCGTCTGCTCGATTCACCGCGGTATGGCGAACATCTCGGCCGCATCTGGCTCGACGCCGCGCGGTACGGCGACACGCACGGCCTGCACCTCGACAACGAGCGGTCGCTGTGGCCGTATCGCGAATGGGTCATCAACGCGTTTAACAGCAATCTGCCGTTCGATCAGTTCACGATTCACCAGCTCGCGGGCGATCTGCTGCCGAACCCGACGCGCGAGCAACGGATCGCGACCGGTTTCAATCGATGCAACGTCACCACCAGCGAGGGGGGCTCGATCAACGACGAAGTGCTCGTGCGGTACGCGTCCGATCGGACCGAAACCATGGGGACCGTGTGGATGGGGCTGACGCTCAACTGCTGTGCGTGCCATAGTCACAAGTTCGACCCGGTCACGCAAAAAGAGTATTACTCGCTGTACGCGTATTTCAATTCGATTGCCGATGCCGCGATGGATGGCAATGTGCTGTTGCCGCCGCCGGTTCTGAAACTCCCGACGGACGAACAAACTGCGAAAATCGCCGAACTGGACCTGCAGATTGCCGCCACGCAGAAGACCATCAACGAGACGCTTGCGGCGACGAAATACGAAGACCCCGTGCTGCTCGGTGCCCCCGTGGATGCGCTGATCGCGTTGCGAAAGGATGTCGTGTGGTTCGATGATGATCCGCCGATGGGGGCGAACTTGCAGGGCAACACGCCGTGGGAGTTTGTCACAGCGGACAAGGGCCCGGTCTTCAGCGGTGCGAAGGCCTCCGTGCGCTCCGGCGAGGGAATCACTCAGCACTTCTTCACTGGGGCGAACCCGCCGCTCAAGATCGGTGCCGGCGATCGGCTGTTTGCGTATGTGTATCTCGATCCACAAAATCCACCCAAAGCGGTGATGCTGCAGTTCAACGACGGCACTTGGGAACACCGCGTCAATTTCGGGAGTGATCAGATCACCTTCGGTGCGCCGAATACCCCGGCTAAAGTGCAGGGCGGGCCGTTGCCGGAAGTTGGTAAATGGGGGCGGCTCGAAGTCGAAGCGAGCCAGGTGAATCTGCCGCCCGGTGCGATGTTGAACGGCTGGGCCTTCACACAGTTCGGCGGCAAGGCTTACTGGGACAAGGCGGGCATCGTCAGCTTCTCCGCGGAAGCCGGTCCGTTGCGATCACAGCTGGTGTGGGAAGATCAAGAACGCTCCAAGCCGAATTCGACGGTGCCGGCGCATCTGCTGGCAATCATCAAGACGGCCGAAGATAAGCGGAATCCCGAGCAGCAACGGCAGCTGCGGGACTACTTCCTGCAACACCTGTATGCCGACATGAAGCCCACGTTTGAGCCGCTCAATCAGAAGATTGCGGAACTCAACAAGCAGAGAGCCGACATCGACAACCAGATCCCCGCGACGATGGTCGCCGAGGATCTTCCTCAACCGCGAGAAGCGTTTGTGCTGGTGCGCGGCGCGTATGATAAACGCGCGGATAAAGTGGAACGCGCCGTCCCGGCAGTCTTCCCGTCATTGCCGGAGGGATCGCCGAACAATCGTCTCGGTCTCGCTCAGTGGTTGGTGTCGCCGCAGCATCCGCTCACCGCGCGGGTGATTGTGAACCGCTATTGGCAGCATTACTTCGGCACGGGGATCGTCAAAACCGCTGAGGATTTCGGGGCGCAGGGGCAGTGGCCATCGAACCCGGAACTGCTCGACTGGCTCGCGACGGAATTCATTCGCACCGGCTGGGATGTGAAGGCGATGCAGAAGCTGATCGTCACGTCGGGGGCCTATCGTCGAGCGACGAAAGTCACGCCGGACATGCTCAAGCGCGATCCCGAGAATGTTCTGCTGGCCCGCGGACCACGGTTCAGGCTGGATGCGGAAACGATCCGCGATGCCGCCCTCTCGGTCAGCGGGTTGCTCGTGGAACGCAAGGGAGGCAAAAGCGTGAAGCCGTATCAACCCGATGGCGTGTGGGAAGCCGTCGCGTTTGTCGGCAGCAACACCAGCAGCTTCAAAGTCGACTCAGGCGACGCGTTGTATCGCCGCAGTCTTTACACATTCTGGAAGCGAACCAGTCCGCCCCCCGCAATGCTGACGATGGACGCGCCCTCGCGCGAGAATTGCACCGTGCGGCGGCCACGGACCAACACACCGCTGCAATCGCTCGTCCTGATGAATGACGTGCAATATGTGGAAGCGGCCCGGCGATTCGCCGAGCGGATGATGAAGGAAGGAGGTAGCCAGCCCGCGGATCGGCTCGATTACGGATTCCGGCTGGTGACGTCCCGCAAGCCGTCGCCCCAGGAAGCCAATGTGTTGCAGACCATCTACGCCAAACATCTCGCGAAGTTCACCCAGGACACCACCGCCGCGGAAAAGCTCCTTGCCGCCGGCACCGCCCCGCGCGACGCATCCCTGCCGATGCCCGAGCACGCCGCCTACACGATGGCCGCGAATCTGTTGTTGAATTTGGATGAGACGATTACGAAGGAGTGATCGTGATGGCTACACCGCTGCCGTCATTTACCACCGAAGTGCTAGATCGGATGGTGCTCGCCGTGGAACAAGTTAAAGATCGGCTGCTACGCTCAACGGCCGCTTTGGAAGCGGACGGAGTACCTTATGCTGTGATCGGTGGAAATGCTGTTGGAGCATGGGTGGCAAAAGTCGATATTCGCGCTGTGCGCAATACAGTCGACGTTGATCTTTTACTACGGGAATCGGATTTGGATGCAGCAACAGTGGCACTTGCTAAAGCCGGCTTCATGCGGCGGCATGTTGCGGGAATCGATTGCTTTCTCGACGGCCGCCGCGGCAAATTTCGCGATGCTGTCCATATTATTTTTGCTGGCAAGAAAGTTCGCGAGGAGTATGTTTTGCCGGCTCCCGATGTTGAAGAGGCCGTTCCAGGCGACGAGTATCGTGTGCTGTCATTAGAAGCCTTGGTGCGGATGAAATTGACATCATTCCGTCCAAAGGACCAGGCACATCTGATTGACATGGTCTCGCTTAGAATGATTGATGCGAATTGGTGTGACCGCTACCCGGAGTTCTTAGCGCAGCGATTGAAATTGATGATCGAAGATCCATCGGTCGAATTTTTGGATGATCACGACCTAGACGACATGGGTGCCGAGCCGTAGTTCGCAGATTGTGCGAGGCAATCAACAGGTTAGAGCTGGCAAATTAGCAGGACGATTTCATGAACGAAAACCTTCTCGACCAGTTCCGCACGGCGATGACGCGGCGGTATTTCTTTGGCAAGACGGCGGCGGGCATTGGTACCGCGGCGCTGGCGTCGTGTCTGAATCCGCAGCTGTTTGCGGACTCCGCGCCGGTCGACGGGTCGCCGCAGTCGTTTGGCACGTTGCCGGTGCTGCATCATTCGCCGAAGGCCAAGCGGGTGATCTGGCTGTTCATGGCGGACGGCCCGTCGCAACTCGACCTGTGGGATTACAAGCCCACGCTCAACGACTGGTTCGACAAGGACCTGCCCGAGTCCGTGCGGAACGGACAGCGCATCACAACGATGACCTCCGGTCAGACGCGGTTTCCGATCGCACCGTCACTCTTCAAGTTCGCTCAGCACGGCCAGCACGGCGCTTGGGTCAGCGAACTCCTGCCGCATATGGCCGGCGTGGTCGATGACATCGCCATTGTCAAGTCGATGCACACCGACGCGATCAATCATGACCCAGCGATCACGTTCATTCAAACTGGCAGCGAGATCCCCGGCCGGCCGTCGCTCGGGGCGTGGTTGTCCTATGGCATCGGCAGTCCGAATCAGGACCTCCCGAGCTATGTGGTGTTGATCTCGCGCATCGCGAACGGATCGGCGACGCAGGCGCTCTTTTCGCGGCTGTGGGGCTCGGGGTTCCTGCCTACGAAGCACGCCGGGGTGTCGCTACGGTCCTCAGGCGATCCGGTGCTGTATCTTTCCAATCCGAACGGTGTCGATGCGGAAACCCGCCGCACGATGCTCGATGGTCTCGCGGCGCTGAACCAGCAGAAATTCGCGGAGGTGGGCGATCCGGAAATCAACGCCCGCATTGCGCAATACGAAATGGCGTACCGCATGCAGACCTCGGTGCCCGAACTCGTCGACATGAAAGACGAACCGAAGCACGTGCTCGATCTTTACGGACCAGAAGTCACGCAGCCCGGCTCATTCGCTTACAACTGTCTGCTCGCCCGCAGGCTTGCCGAGCGCGGTACGCGGTTCACACAGGTCTTTCTACGCGGGTGGGACCACCACGGCGGCTTGCCGGGTTCGATCCGCAATCTTGTCAAAGCCGCCGATCAACCGTGTGCCGGGCTGATCAAAGACTTGAAGCAGCGCGGCATGCTGGAAGACACGCTCGTCGTCTGGGGCGGTGAGTTCGGCCGCACGGTCTACAGCCAGGGCAGTCTCACGAAGGACAATTACGGTCGCGATCACCATCCGCGCAACTTCACAATGTGGATGGCCGGCGGCGGCATCAAGCCCGGTCTGGTTTACGGTCAGACCGACGATTTCTCGTACAACATCACCGAGAACCCGGTCCACGTACATGACCTGAACGCCACGCTGCTGCATCTGCTGGGCATCAATCATGAACGCTTGACCTACCGTATGCAGGGCCGCGACTTCCGCCTGACCGATGTGCATGGAAAGATCGTGACCGACTTGATCGCATAATGGTCTTGTTTAGCCGCGACCCGGCAGGGGAGCGCGCTTTGTATTTTCCGTTATCGCGCTCCCCTGACGGGTCGCGGCTAAACGAGGGCGAGATGTCCGACGCTGATTTGCGAATTTGTTTTTCGACGCTCGCGTGTCCGGACTGGACGTGGTTCGATGTCGTGAAGCATGGACCGGAGTACGGATATCAGGGCGTTGAAATCCGGCTGTTGTCCCGCGAAACGAACCTGTTGCAGAACCCCGATCTGGGCTCCGGGCAGCGGGCAGCGCGGCGGCAGGAATTAAAGGACGCCGGTTTCCAGGTGGCCGGGCTGGCATCGTCCGTGCGGTTCGATGCGCGGGAAGCGTCCGAACGCGCCAACCAGCTGGAGCAGGGACGGCGGTATATTGAACTCGCTGCCGATCTCGGTGCGGAGTTTATCCGTGTGTTCGGTGATCAGCTCCCGGATGATACGGTCGGCCGCGAAGCCGTGATGCAGCAGATCGCCGACGGTCTCCGCACGCTCGGTGAAGCCGCTCAACCCGCAGGTGTGCAGATCCTGCTTGAAACGCACGGTGATTTTTCGGCGTCGCCCCCCGCGGCCGAGGTCATGCGGCGGGTGAATCATCCGCATGTGGGGCTGGTGTGGGACACGCATCACCCGTGGCGGTTTTTCGATGAATCGCTCGCCGAGACCTGGCCACGATTGCGCCCGTGGACCCGGCACACGCACTGGAAAGACAGCGTCCGCATCGCGGAACCGGCTCCGACCTCCGCGGAAGCCGCCGCCGCGGCGCAGGCGGCGTCGGCCCTCATGGGCGGACATCGCCACGCCGATTATGTCCTCTTCGGTGGCGGCGAATTCCCCGCGCGCGAGTGTCTCCAGCGGCTGCTCGAAGGCGGCTACACCGGGTGGTACTCGCTCGAATGGGAAAAAATGTGGCACCCGGACCTCGCCCCGCCGGAAACCGCCCTTCCACTCTTCCCGAATAAGCTGCGCGAGATGGCCGCCTGTTTATGAACTCGGACCAGTAATAGAAAATGGTCCCGCATTCTGCTGGTGAAAAACGTATGCATCTCAACCGGTGATCATTCACCGCCCGTCAGCGATCCCGTCTGCCGCGAATCAGGAGCCCGTGTCATGTTCGCCCGCACGTCGAACGGCTCAGGGATGGCGTCTTCCTCGCCACGCGGTTTCACGGTGATTGAACTGCTGGTCGTCCTCTGCGTCATCGCGGTGCTGATTGGGTTCTTACTGCCGCCTGTGACTCGGAGTGCGCGGCCAGCCGCCCGGCGTGTCCAGTGCCGCAACAACCTCCGTCAGATCGGGTTGGCGCTGCACAATTATCATGATGCGTGGGGCACCTTCCCGCCGGCTTACACCGTGGATGCGGACGGGAAACGATTGCACAGCTGGCGAACGCTGCTGTTGCCGTATGTCGATCAGCAAGCGTTGTATGCCCGGATTGATCTGACCAAGCCGTGGGACGATCCGGCCAACGCCGAAGCCTTCAAGAAACCGGTCACCTGCTATGCGTGCCCGTCTCACATGGACTACCCGGCCAAAACGTCGTACCTGGCGGTGGTTACGCCGCACAGTGTGTTGCGCGAGGGATCGTCCTGTTCGCTCCACGACATCAACGATGGAACGGCCAACACGCTGGTCGTCCTAGAAGTCCGCGCGGAGCACGCGGTCCCGTGGATGGCTCCACAAGACGCTGACGAAGCCATGGTCGCGACCTTCAGAAAGTCGACTTCCAAGCACAATCACGTCGGCGGTGGTCATGCCTTGCTCGCGGATGGCGCGGCACGTTTCCTGAGCGAAAGCATCAGCGAAGCCGTCCTATTTGGCCTCACCACGGCTGATGGCGGGGAAAAACTGGACGATTTCTAACCTGTCGCTCGAGTGGCCAACGCCGTTCTACCGATTCGATGCCGCCGCTGGCTCCACCATACGCTGAGTTCAAACACGATCAACGGCAGCAGCCAGCTCGCCCAGGTGATCGCTGCGTCGTACCACCACCACGGGACTTCTAAAACGGTTCCGATCCCGCCGAGAATCCTCAGCACGACCGCCGAGCAGAGCAGCACATAACTCCGTTGCATCCACCGGCGATGAACCACGAACCGCCTTTGCATCGCGGCTCTCCATCCCAGCGCCGTACAGATCGCGGTGACCGCTGTCAGCAGCACAAACGAAATCACGGCGGAAAGCCCCGCCGCGGCGTCAAAGCCCATCACGAAGCCGCTGGGAAGCAGAATCAGCAAAACGTTGGCAACGTGAATTCGTCCGAGCCAGCGGTGCCCTTGCGGAAACTGCAGGCGGAAGCGATCGCTCATCAGCAGCAATCCGGCGAACAGCGAGAAGGGACCCGTCACGATGTGCGGATAGAACGCCCAGCGATAGCGGTCAAAGTCCGCTTCGCGCCCGTGCAGGAAATCGGAAGAGAAATCCGGCGGGTAGTAACTCACGTACCCCCGCATCACCTCGACGGTCACACGGACAATCAACAGCGCCACCATCGCCGCGAGCACACGCCGGATGATCACAGATGTATTCTGCATGGTGACGGGTTTTCTCAGCCCGGGCGGCAAGAACTTGAAGCGTCTGTGTCCTCAAGATATCGTGAAATGCCTTTCTTTCGATCGCGATTCTGTTGACCGTTCGGCTTTTGGGAGTCTGTGCGATGCGCCGTCGCGTTTTCCCGACCGTGGCCCTTGTTGCGGTTGTGATGGGAGCGGGTTGCAACCAGTCCGTGATTCCGGGGACAGCGGTGCCGGCGGCTCCCGTGGCGCCGGGAACGAACGTGCCCGTGGGGCAAGTCTCGCCGGGAGTTCAGGCTGCGCCCGTCGATCCCGCGGTGAATGCGGCGAACAAGGCACAGTATGAAAAATCGGTGGCTCAATCGGCGTTAGAACGGGCTCACACTCAGATCAAGGACAAGTACGGTGCCCAGAAAGTCGCCGTGGTTGTCGTTGAAGGCGTCCCCGGTCCCGAGGCGGATGCGGATCACTACATCGAGCGGAAGATTTTCAAAGCCGCGTACGCCGACTACGAAGCCGGCCAGAAATCCGCTCAGGCGCAGACCGAAGCGAATCGGAAAGCCGCCGAGGAGAAAGCGGCCTCGGAGAACTCGGGCTTCGGGATGGTGTGGTACCGGTATAAGGCGGTCCGGTCCGATGTGCCTTACCCGCAGGTCTCCGGAGGTGCGGCGAGTCCCGGACGACACGTGTATTACACCGGGCCGGTCAGCGATCTGCAGGCCTTCGCCGGGCGGTTGAAATTCGGCAATGTGCTGAGCACCGACCCGAACTCGCGCGTGGTGACCGTGCAGTCGTTCATTCCGTCTCCGATTCCCGACATTGACGAGGAAGAACTCTACATCCAGCATGGCAAGGAAAATGTGCTCACCGTCGACATCAGCAATGCGGAAGGGGACGCCGACCGTGTGTCGTACTTCCTGGAAACGCAGTTGAAAGAATGCCAGCCCGACGGCGGCTTGATCGTGGTCGGTCCGCGGGTTCTCTCACCGGGCAAGTTCCGGGCGTTTGTCGCCCCGGTCAAAGACCTCAATGATTTCACGGCTCGCATCACCTTTGGCAGCATCGCGGATCTCGATGTGCCGAATCGCAAGCTCGCGGTGAATAGCCAGATTCCGGCTGACTTGCCCAAACGGCCGACCCCGGCGGAACTCGCCGAGATGCGCCGTGAAGAGCGGGAAGGGGATGAGCGTCCGAAGAAGGGCGAGACGGAAGTCGACTGGGCGATCCGCGTGCTCAAGAAGGGCGATGAATCGTGGAGCGTCAAGAAAGTCCTGAAAGCCCTCGCAACGATGGAGGCCGATCCGGATCGTCTCAACGATGTCTCCGATGCGTTGACTGACTGGGCCACGACGAGCAAGTGGACCTGGCATAACAGCAAGGATCTCTTCGCCGCGATGGATACCTGGTCGACGGAAAAGTCGGTCCGGTATCTCGTGGCCCAACTGAACGAGAGCGGTTGGGACAAGGGGGCGATTGTCCGCGTTCTGGCCAAACATCCGTCTGAAGCAGCCGCGCGAGGGGTGGCGACGGTGATGACTGACCGCTCGCACGCCGTCGCCGCCAGCACCGCTCTGCGTGACATGGGCCCGGTCGCTGAGGACACCGTTCTCAAGCTCGCACAGGATCAGCACGCCTCGATGCGAATTGAGGCGTACGACATTCTGCGAACGATCGGCACCAAGAAAAGTGTGCCAAAGCTCAAGGGCAACCTGTCCAAAGAAAAAGACAAGGTCATCCGCGACAATTTGCGGTCTGTCATCGAAGACATTGAAACCCGACTGGCCACCGAAGGGGACAGTCCCTTCAAAGTGAAGTGATCGCAGACGTTTTCACGATCAGTCGAGCATGAGTTGGAGAATGTGCACGTCCAGCAGGCGACCGAATTTGCGGCCGACTTCGCGCAGCGTGCCGACGTGAACGAAGCCTAGGCTCTCGTTCAAATGCAGGCTTTCGACACTCTCCTGCGCGACGCGGGCGATGAGCGTGTGATAGCCCAGCCGCCGGGCCTCGTCGATGATCGCCCGCTTCAATTGGCGACCAACGCCGCGCCCGCGGCAGCGCGAATGGACATAGAACGACG
>DASRYX010000211.1:0-11523 GCA_035686985.1 Planctomycetaceae bacterium
GGTCGACGGTTGGTCGTCCCATTGCAGTTTGACGATGCCATAATCGACGGCTTTCGTCAGCGCGACGTAGATTTCGTAGCGACCGGCTTTCCTCACCTCGATTTCGACGGTCAGCTGATCGCCCGGTTTTGCGCCGGTCCACCACAGGTGTGCATCGCCGCTCCATTTCCCAAGGCTGAAGCCCCCCATCCCCTGGCCACCCGTATCGCCCCCCGTGACACGAGTGGGTTTGAGCGATTCACCTTCAATCGCCCCGGCCACGCGCTTCGTCTTCGGATCAATCCACGGACCATCGCCCGGCAGCGGGACTTGCGCTCCGGTTTGCAGATACGCCACGAGGTCCCGCACATCGTTCGCCGCCAGCGGCTTCAGTTGTCCCTCGGGCATCAGCGAGAGATCGGACAGCTTGCGTTCTTCAATGTCCGCCGTCGCGACGGTGACCAGATCCGTCGGCGTCTGCAGCGTGACCGCGGAATCCGTTTCCTGCTTCACGATGCCGTTGATCGTGCGGCCGTCTTCCGTGATCAGAGTCGTCATCTGATAGTCTTTGCCAACGACGGCACTCGGGTCGAGCATGTTATCGAGCAGGTAATCGAGATTGCGACGATTAGAGCCGGTGAGGTCTGGACCAATCGGCTTGCCCGCGCCGAAGAGCTGATGGCACGACGCGCAGGTCTTGGAGAAGAGCTCGCGGCCATGCGGCAAGTCCGCCTGACTCAACACGGCCGGTGAAAGTTGCTTGCGATAGCGTTCCATGTCAGCGAGTTTTTCCGCCGTTGTGTTGCGGACCGCGCCCCACACTTCGGTGAGCCGCTTGTTGACGGCGGCGTTGTCGAGCCGTGCGAGTTGCCGCACCGTGAACGCCGAGAGATCATTCCGCGGAATTTTTTTCGCTTCGATCGCATCCAGCAGCGACAGAACAAAGTTCGGTCGGGCCGTTAGTGTGGCGATGGCGGCCTGCTGATCGGCTTGAGGCAATTCGCTATAAATGTTGAGCAGCGCCTCGGGGGTTTTCGCATCTTCGACGCTCGCCAGTGCATTGATCGCAGCGGTGCGCAGATCGTCTTTCTCTTTGACGAGCGTCTGCAGCACCTGCGGGAGTTCTTTGTCCTTTCCCGCGAGCAGGGAGTCCAGTGCAAGTTTGCGCTGTGCGGCGGGCAACTTGCGGTCGCTGAGGGTCGACCGCAATTGCGGGAAGACGCGCTGGTCGCCGAACTTCACTGCGATAAACTCGGCCTGCTGGCGGTACGCCGCGTTGGGCGAATCCATTAGCAGATCGAACGTTTTCGTCCACGCGGCAGGAGCTTTGACGTTCGCCCGGACCCGCAGGCTGGCGACGATTTCTTCCAGCATCCAGCCGAGCGCGGCGTCATCCGCCTTCTGGAGAGAGGCAACCAGCGGTTCCATTCCCATGTCTTCCGCGGCCAGTCGGCGGACCACAAATCGTGACAACAGCGGAATCTGGCTCTTCGCCGCAAACTGCAAGGCCCGCGGCGGATCGAGCATCACCAGCGGTTCCACACCGTACCACGTGAGCAGCGGCAGGTTGTGGTCCTCGGCGTCTGCGGCATGCGACGCCAGGCCTTCGGCAATTGCCCAGCGTTGTTCCACCGGCAAACGTTGCAGTGCGGAGGATGCATACAACCGAGCCGTCGGCGATGCATCCCCGGTCGCCACGTTGGCGACCATCGTCGCGACGTTCGGACTCACTCCGCGCTGCCGGTTGGTGGTTTCGGTTGCCAGTTGAATCGTCCACGCCCGCACGTCGGCGTCAGCGTCAGCAAGCAACTTTTCGACGAGACTGGTTTCCAGTGGCCCAGTGGCATGCAATGCCCAGAGAAATCGCAAGCGGAGCGGCGCGGGTTCCTTCGACAAAAGCTTCTGCGTCAAGACATCTCTGGTGGCCGAATGCAGCGTTCCGGCCGCAGCACGCTCCTGCAGCACACGGCGTGCATGTCGGACATACCAGTCGTTCTCGGAAAGCTGGTGATTCACCAGTTCCGCGTCGGTGCATTTCTTCAGATCGACCGTCACCGCTTTTGTGTCGCCGTAAACGATTTTGAAGATGCGGCCGTTGGTGCGGTCGTGGCCGTCGTCGCGCTTGTGATGGCACTGGTTCTTGTCATACCAGTCGATCATCACCGCCTGGCCGTCCGGACCGTACGTGAGATAGATCCATTGTGACCAGACATCGTTCGCGAAGCAGAAATCCGGGGCCGCATCGCCGACGTAACCCGAACCGTTGCGAGTCAGCTTGTCCTGATTAAGCCGCGCACCGTGGATGTTGTTCATGAAGAGCTGGTTGCGATAGCGCTCCGGCCACGCACCGCCGAGATAGATCATCGCGCCGGCGTGAGCGTGACCGCCGCCGAGGGCATCGGAACTATCGCGATCCGCCTGGTTCCACTGATTACCGGCCCAGTGGCGGTGCTTCGCGATGGTTTTGATGTCATCGAACGCAAACGGGTTGAAATGCTGGCCGGCCTGCCGCTGGTACTTCGCGCCTTGAATCACGTGATAGAGGTGCGGGATCACGCACGCCGTCGCGAAGGCGTGGCCGTAGTCGTTGAAGTCAACGCCCCACGGATTGCTCGTTCCTTCGGCAAAGACTTCGAACTCGTGCCGGGTGGGGTGATACCGCCAGATGCCCGCGTTGATTTTTTTGCGATCCGCATCGGAGGCACCCGGCTTGCCGACATTGGAGTGCGTGAACACGCCGTGGCAGCCATAGAGCCAGCCGTCCGGTCCCCAGATGAATGAGTTCAGCGTCTCGTGCGTATCCTGCATGCCCCAGCCGTCGAGCAGGACTTCCGACGGACCGTCGGGTTTGTCATCGCCGTTCTTATCCGGAATGAACAGCAGATACGGGGCCGCCCCGACGTACACGCCACCAAAGCCGACTTCGATCCCGCTGACGAGGTTCAGCTTCTCGGCGAAGACGGTGCGCTTGTCGAAGTACGCATCACCGTCGGTGTCTTCAAAAATGAGGATGCGATCCTTTGCCTTGTCGTCGGCGACGCGCTCCGGATACGAATACGCCTCGGCGACAAACAACCGACCGCGATCATCGAAGGCCATCGCGATCGGCTGGATGACATCCGGCTCCCCGGCGACGAGTAGCGCATGAAACCCCGGCGGCAACGTCATCGCCAAGGCGGCTTCGCGCGGGGACAGGCCCTGCGCCATCGGTTGCTTCTTCTTCGGTTGCTGCAGTTCCCATTCGTCCTTCGTGACTTTCTTCACGACCTGCGTGTGAACGAACAGGCCCTGTTTGTTACCGACGACGACATCAGGAATGCCATCTCCCGAAATATCCCCCGCGACGACCTGTGTGCCGACGCCGGAGTTGTCGTCGATGAGATACGGCACCCAATCCACGGCGCCATTTTCCCCACGGACGAGTTTGAACCAGTAGAGTACGGCCGGGGCGTCCGATTCCGCATCACCCTTGGGACCGTGCGCCCAGTAGCGCTTGCCGGTGACGATGTCCTTTAAGCCGTCGCCGTCCATGTCGACGAGATCAATCGCGTGGATCTGCGAGAACTTCACGCCATACGGATTCTCTTCCGGCTTGGTCCCTGTGATGGTCTGCACTTCGAACTTTGGTTCGCCATCGCCTTTGAGCTGCTTGTACCACACAAGTCCAAAGCCGTGGGCGGCGAGGCTGGTGATGACGTCGTTGAGACCATCGCCGTCGACGTCATAGGCATACATGTGCGCGCCGCCGGGACCCGCGAACGGAAACGCGTGCTTCTTCCAGACCGGGTCGCCTTCGAGTGACGCCGGTTGTTCCCACCAGCCGTTCTTTTCGAGGAAATCGAGCCGACCGTCACCGTTCACATCGCCGTAGCCGAGACCGTGCGTGAACTTGCCGCCGACGTTTGCCGACGAGATGCGGTGGAACGTCCAAGGCTTTTCGGGATGAGCCCAATCGGGCGACGCATACCCGAAGAACCCATCCGACTGGGCAATGATTTCCGGCTTGCCGTCGCCGGTGAGATCGCCCCAGGTTGGCGATTCATTGTCGACGACGTCCAGCACCTTGTGACGGACCCACATGCCCTCTTTGCCCTGCGGATTCTCGAACCACGACGCATCCTGCCCGGGAAACCCGTAGATCAGAATGTCGGTCCAGCCGTCGCCGTTGAAGTCGTGCGTGAACGCGAAGAAATTGTCCGAGTAACCCAGCGGATCGAACGGCTTCGGCGGGGAGTAGACGTGCTGCTTCTCGAAGGTCGGGCCTTCATACCAGAAGGGGCCGCCGACGATGTCCATCTTGCCGTCTTTGTTGAAGTCGCCGAAGCTGGCGCCTTCGCTGAAGAACTGCTTGTAGAGATGCTGCTTCTGGAACGACCGCAGTTCGTGCGTCTTTTCCTGGGCGGAGACGGACGCGGACAGAAGTCCCCAACCAACGATCCAAGCGATAGCATGCCGAATCACAGCGAGCACTCCTGATCAGGGCACGATGAACAAATCCGCCGCGGGAACCCGCGCACGGGGAGAGGGTGACGAATGCCGTACAGCGTACCGCAAGCGCGGGCGGCATCAAAGGGTGCTGATGGTTAAGCACCTTGATCGAGCAGAAAGCGTGGGTGGCCGGGGGTGGAGTGTACTCGCGAAGCCCCGGAAACAATCAGCGTCGCCCGTCCCGGGGCTTCCCTTCGGTCCAGCCCCGGCCACCCTGCTATTTCTTTAGCAGCACGGAATGATTTTGACTGCGAGCAGAATCAGGTATATCGCCCACCCTGTGAGAGCAATATCCATAAGGCCGTAGAACCACATGTATGTCCAAAAAATAGCCGGATCATCGGCGCGATAGACGTAACCGCCTCCTTTGGGCCGGGTGCATCGTCCGTTGCGGAGGCTCAGTACAAGCCATCCGGAAAGATAGACGGGTAGGAAAATCCACAAGAAGAGAATCAACCACATCATTGTCTCAGCACGCTACGCTACAGATGATGAGCGGTCAAGATGCTTTACGCCGCACGCCAATCCGCGCTATGCTGGTAATGCGCCATCACGATCACTCAGAGGAAAACGCGATGTCCGTGCGCGGATGGGGAAATGATCCCGCTTACGGTTGCAGCCGGCGGGCGATGCTGCAGCGGTCCGCGGTTGGGTTTGGATCGCTGGCGTTGTCATCGTTGCTGGCGGACACCGCTGCGGTTCAGGCAGCGACGGCGGATCCGCTTGCGGCGCGGCAGCCGCATTTTCCGGCGCGGGCGAAGCGGGTCATCTTTCTCTTCATGAAGGGGGGGCCGTCGCATCTCGACACATTTGATCCGAAGCCGCTGCTGGCACGCGACGATGGCAAGCCGCTGCCGTTCGCCAAGCCGCGGGTGCAGTTCGCGCCGACCGGTAACCTGCTCAAATCGCCGTGGGAGTTTTCGCAGCACGGCGAGAGCGGCACCTGGGTCAGCACGCTCTTTCCGCATGTCGCGAAGCACGTCGACGACCTGTGTTTCATCCACTCGGTCCACGGGACCAACCCGGCTCACGGCGGGGCGTTGCTGAAACTGCACACCGGCAGCGACAACTTCGTGCGGCCGAGCATGGGCTCGTGGGTGAGTTACGGCCTCGGCACCGACAACGCGAATCTCCCCGCGTTCATCACCATCTGCCCGACGCTCGCTCACGGCGGCATCAACAACTGGGGTTCGGCGTTTCTCCCCGCGACGTACGCCGGGACACCGATCGGTAACGCGAGCGTGCCGTCCGATCAGGCGAAAGTGAAATACATCGCCAATGAAAAGCTTCCGAGAGCCGTGCAGGAACGGCAACTGGCCGCGCTGACGGCGATGAACCGCGAGCATCTTTCGCGCAGTGGACCGGAATCGTCGCTCGAAGCGCGGATCAATTCGTTCGAGCTCGCGTTCCGCATGCAGAGTGAGCTGCCGCTTGTCGAAGACATCTCGAAGGAATCGGCGGCGACGCAGAGTCTGTACGGTCTTGATGATCCCGTCACGGCGAACTTCGGCCGGATGTGTCTGATGGCCCGTCGATTCGCCGAGAACGGCGTACGCTTCATTCAGGTCACCCACAGCGACAGCAAGGTGCAATGGGACCAGCACTCCGATCTGAAGAACGGCCACGAGAAGAACGCGCGAGAAGTGGATAAGCCGATCGCGGGGTTGCTGCAGGATCTGAAAGCCCGCGGGTTGCTGGAGGACACGCTCGTCTGGTGGGGTGGCGAATTCGGCCGCACGCCGACGGTCGAAGGGAGCAACGGCCGCGACCACAACCCCGAAGGCTTCACGATGTGGTTCGCCGGTGGTGGGACAAAGGCGGGCTATCACCACGGCGCGACCGATGATTACGGCTTCTACGCGACCGTCGATAAAGTGCATATGCACGACATGCACGCGACGATGCTGCACCTGCTCGGCCTCGACCACGAACGCCTCACCTACCGCTACGCCGGCCGCGATTTCCGCCTGACCGACGTCGAAGGCCACGTCGTGCGCGAAATCCTCGCGTAAATTGTAGGATCCGCTGTGCGAACCATCCTGATAAAGGGAAGATTGGTCCGCACAGCGGACCCTACACTGGCAAACGCAATCGCATCACGGCACACTGCACATCTCCATTTTCGTTGATGCATATGCGGCCGGAAAAGCGAGGGCGTTGTGACGATTACGGGCGTCGATGTTTATCCGCTCACCGGGGCGACGGTGGACGGCGGTTGGCCGCAGGGACACGAGCCGCAGGAAAATCTGCACACGCTGATCGCCATTCGCACGGAAGACGGCCTCACCGGTTTCGGCAGTTGTTTCACGTCCGGCACGCTGGTTACCGGGGCCGTGCAACTCTTGTGGCCGTTGCTCAAGGGTGAATCGTCGGTCGAGCCTGAGCGCGTGTCCGAAAAGCTGCGGCAGTCGTCGTTCTGGCAAGGTCGCGGTGGAGCTGTAGAACACGCCATCAGCGGCCTCGACATCGCGCTGTGGGATGTGATGGGGCAAGCGTGCGGACAACCCGTCTCGCGATTGCTCGGCGGTAACTATCGCAAAACGATTAAGCCGTATGGTTCGATTCTCTTCGATGAACCCGCGGCGTTGAAAGCGACGCTGGAAAGTGTGGTCGCGCGCGGGTTCAAAGCGATCAAGATGGGCTGGCGTCCCTTCGGCAGGCGCAGTCGCCAGTTTGATGAACTGCTCGTGAAAACCGCTCGGCAGACCGTTGGCGATGACGTCGAACTGATGGTCGACGCCGGCGGCAGCGAACAGTTCTGGCCGCACGGCACGAACTGGGCCCGCAACACCGCAGAAATGCTCGCCGATTACAACATCGTCTGGTTCGAGGAACCGCTGCCTCCGGATGACATCGACGGTTATGCGGAACTCACGCGCGTGTCGCCGGTGCCCATCGCCGGGGGGGAAGTCCTGACCCGGCGGCAGGCGTTTCAACCCTGGATTGAACGCCGGGCGGTCGATATTCTGCAGCCCGATTGCACCAAGAACGGCGGCCTCACTGAATCTCGCCGCATCGCCTGGCTGGCGTACGATCACAACGTGCAGGTCGTCCCGCACGGTTGGAACACCGCGCTGGGTCTCGCCGCCGATCTGCAGTTCAGCGCAGCCATTCCCGTCGCGCGGTATGTCGAATACCTCACACCGTGCGCGTACGTTGATGGATTGCTGACGGAACCGTTCGTGCTGGATGGCGCTGGGCATCTGACCATTCCGACGGGACCCGGTCTCGGCGTGACGGTCGATCCCGATAAGTTGAAGAAGTTCTGTAGGGAACCTATTCAGTTTCGCGCATGACCTTGACCAGCCCGCAGCGCAAGCAAGGGATTCCGCCGGTGGCTCACAACTACCTCGAACAGTTAGTAGCGGAATGGTACGAGTTTCAAGGTTATTTTGTTCGCAGGAATGTCCTCGTGGATCCCCGGCCAAACGGTGGCTATGAATGCGAACTGGATGTCGTCGCCTTTCATCCAGAAACGAAGCATGTCGTGCACGTTGAGGCTTCTCATGACGCTGATAGTTGGGAGCGTCGCCAAGTTCGATTCGCTCGAAAATTTACTGCGGGAAGAAAGCACATTCCGAAGATTTTTGGAGGGCTGGATGTCAACGTTTCCGTAGAACAGATTGCTCTCTTGGCATTCGCGAGCACGCAAAACTATTCTCATTTAGAGCAGGGGCGAATTGTTTTGATCCCCGAGTTTCTCAGCAAGATTTTTGCGAAGCTCAAGGGACGTCGATTGAACTCCAGCGCTGTTCCTGAACAATTCCCGTTAATACGAACGTTGCAGTTGGTTGCAGAGAATTTTAATTTGCCTGAAGCACTTCCAGCGGAAGTGTTGGAATAGGTGGAGTGTTTATGCCGCGTCTTGTCGTGCAACCGCACAATCTGGACTTCGAATCCCCCGGGCGGCGCGATTACTGGGTCGCGCTCGAGCACGACACGATGTGGGGAACGCAACTCATCCCTGTAACCGTGATCGTCGGGCCGCAGGCGCAACCGGGGAAAGGGTTGGTCGCGATTGGTTCCACGCACGGCAATGAATACGAAGGCCCGGCGGCCATTAAGCAGATCCTGCACGAAGTCAAAACCGAAGACGTGCTGGGTCGATTGATCTTCATTCCGGTGTTGAATCCACAGGCGTTTCGGACCGGCACGCGCGACAGTGTCGGTGCGGATGACGTGAATCTCAACCGCGCGTTCGTCGACGGTGCGGGATCGCGCCCCGGATTGACCGGCATCACACACCGGTTGGCGGCCTTCATCCGCACGTCGATCTGGCCGCACGTGCATGTCGTGCTGGATCTCCACTCCGGCGGCAATCAGATCCGGTTTGACATCTGTTCAAGCTTCCATCCGATCGATGATCCGCAGCAGGCCGCGGACATCGCGGAAACGGCGCGGTGGTTCGGCTGTCCACTCATCATGATTTACCAGAATCGCACGCCGGGCTTGCTCACCAGCGAAGCGGAACGTCTGGGCAAGATCACCGTCGGCACGGAACTCGGTTGGGGCGAAGCCGTGCTTGAAGCCGGTGTCCGCTACGGTAAGCAGGGCGTTCTCGCGGCGGCGATTCGGCATCAGCAGTTGCGTGGCGAAATTCAACCGATCGGTCACCACGCCGACGGCACCCAGAAATGTGCGGCGATTGTCGACTTCGAGTGCTACGTGCCCGCGCCGTTCGATGGTCACTACGAAGAAGTCGTCCGCTGCGGCACCCGCGTGAAGAAAGGAGTCGTCGTCGGTCGTCTGCACGATTTTCAGCGCATCGATGAACCCGCCTGGCCAGTGCTCGCACCACGTGATGGCATCCTTGTCGGATCAGCGTGGGGTGCCCGCGTGCGGCAGGGACAATTCATCGCGTGCATCGGAGACGAACAACCGTGGCCGCGGAAAGGTTGAGAGTTGAGAGTTAGAAAAGCCGTTCTGCATTTACCCCCCGAACTCTCGTATCCCCGGACTCCCGCACCATCTTGCCATCTGCGTTGACCACTGACGCCGCACCACCGACGCAAGTCCGGTGGATGATCTTCGCTCTGGCGTGTGCGACTTCTTGGCTACTGTATGTCCACCGGTACGTGTGGAACATCATCAATCCAATTCTGGTGAAGACGTTCGAGATTGATCAGACGACCGCCGGGTGGGTCTTCGCGGTGTTTTATGTGACGTACGCCGCGGGGCAGATCCCCAGCGGTGTGTTCATCGACCGCTTCGGCCCACACCGCTTTCTGTCGTGGAGCATCGGCGCGTGGTCGCTGGCGCTCGCCGGGTTCGGTTTCACCGGCAACTTGTGGGTGCTCGGTGGATTACGGGCCCTGTTTGGGGCGGCTCAGGCCGGCTGTTATCCCGCGTTGACGAAGACCACGCGGCTGTGGTTTCCGCTGCGCAGCCGGACGATGATTCAGGGGTTGATCGCAACGACCAGCGGCCGCATGGGCGGGGCGATGTCACCCATTCTGATGGGAACGTTGCTCATGGGCTATGGCGGGTTGAGCTGGCAAACCACGTTGCTCGTTCTCAGCGGCGCGGGGCTGATCTTCGCGGTGATTTTTGCCCTCGTGTTCCGCAACAGTCCGGAGGTGCATCGCGGTGTGAATGCCGCCGAACTGTCGATCATCCGCGATGGCGCATTGACCGCGGCTCCGCAGGGGGGCGTCCTGCCGTGGGGTGATGCCTTCCGCAATCGCAGCTTGCGAGTCTTCGTCGTGCAGCAATACCTCGACGCCGGGTCCGATGTCGTGTTCGTCTCGCTGATCGGGGCTTTTTTCCTTCAATCGTACGGCGTTGACATCAAGCAAGCCGGGTGGTTGACGAGCCTGCCGCTTTGGGGCGGAGCATTCGGCGGCATCATGGGCGGCTGGCTGAATGAGTTCTGCATCGCGCGGTGGGGGAATCGCCGCTGGGCCCGCAGTCTCATCGGTGCCACCGGAAAGATGATCGGCGCGGCGGCGATCATTGTTCTGACGTTGCAGGGCACGCCCGTCGCCGCGGGTGTAATGCTCTGCATCGCGAAATTCTTCAGCGACTGGAGCCAGCCCACGGTGTGGGGGGCGTGCACCGATCTCGGCGGCCGCTTCTCCGCGACGGTCTTCAGCATCATCAACACGTCGGGCACGCTCGGCGGAGTGATCATGCCGCCGTTATTCGGGATGCTGCTGGACGTCTTCACGACGACGTCGACCGTTGCCGAAGAGGTTGTCAAAACGACAAACTGGTCGCCGCTGTTTTACCTGATCGCCGCCATGTACTTCGGCAGCGGCCTGTGCTGGTTGATGATTGATTGTACTAAGTCGTTGGAGAAAGGTGGCGGGTGATCGGCGAGCAGATGGCAGGAAGCAACGTCTCCTGTATTTCCTCTACCTGTTACCTACCACCTGCCACCTGCCACCCATCACCTTGGAGTCGCCCATGTCCCGCGCCGCCACTGAATACCGCTACAACCGTCTGACCTGGCCGGAGATGAACGATGCCATCGGGATGCAGAAGCTGATCATTCTGCCGACGGGATCGACCGAGCAGCATGGGCATCATCTGCCGCTGGATGTCGATGTGTTCCTGGCGGAATCGGTGTGCCTCGAAGTCGGTCGCCGCGTGCCGGATAAGGTACTGGTCCTGCCGCCGATTTCGTATGGATTGAACCGGCACCACATCGACTTCCCCGGCACCATTCACATTGAACCCGATGTCTTCGTCAACTTTGGCGTGAACATCACGAAGAGTGTCGCCTATCACGGCTTCGAAAAAATTCTGCTGGTGAACGGTCACGGCTCGAATGCACCGCTGATCGATCTGATCGCGCGGAAGACCGTGCTGGAGACGAACTCGCTCTGCTTTGCGACCACGTACTTCTGGTTTCTGTTGGAAGCCTTCGAGAAAGTTCGCGAGTCGAAAGTCATCGCGCATGCCGATGAATTCGAGACCTCGCTGTATCTGTATCTCGCCGGGGATCGCGTGCAGATGGACAAGGCCGTGAAGGATGATGACCGCATGGGCGAATTCGTCAGCAGCGATAGTACCGCGAATTATTTCGTGCGGTTCAATGATTACTGGGGTCGCTGG
>DASRYX010000212.1:0-8248 GCA_035686985.1 Planctomycetaceae bacterium
CGTCCTGCCGACGCCGATCGTTTGCGTCGTGATCGGCGAAGGGGGGTCGGGCGGGGCGCTGGGGATCGGGATCGGCGATCACGTCGGCATGTTGCAGTTCGGCTACTACTCGGTGATCAGTCCGGAGGGTTGCGCGGGCATCCTCTGGAAGAGCGTGAAGTTCGCCGACAAGGCGGCCCGTGCGCTGAAGTTCACGAGCAAGGATCTGCTCGGGATGGGCGTGATCGATGAGATCATTCCCGAGCCCCTCGGCGGTGCTCATCGCGATCATCGTCAGACCGCGGCGACGCTCAAGGCGACGTTCTCGCGCCAGCTACGGTCGCTGCAAACTTTGAAGACCGACGAGCTGCTCGAGCGCCGCTATCAGAAGTTCCGCGTTCTCGGCAAGTTCCTGGAACCCGCCGCCGCAGAGTAGTGCGCAGCGATCGTTCGTCGCTCACAAATCTCATCGCTCTCAGGAAGCCCAGCCATTCCACGGCTGGGCCTTTTCATTGGCTCCCAGATCAGCAACGCCCCGGTTTCTCCCGGTATCCGCAACGTCCGATAATGTCCGTTATGTTTCGTTTGTTTGCAGTTTTTCCCTGTGATTTCCGATATTCTCGCCAGAACGCACCGTAGCGATCGTCATTTGGACGCATGGTCCCTTTTCATACACGGAAACACTCTTTCGCCCTAGGTCGATGACTCATGGATCACGAACATTTGGCCGTAGTCGAGCAAGGAGCGGCTGCGATTGAAGTGTGGATCCAGCAACATCCTGGCTTTGATGGCTTTGATCTCCGACGAGCCAACCTTAGCGACCTGAATTTGGACGGTGCCTGGCTAGAGTGTGTTAAGCTCGACTATTCGGTCATACGCAGCACGACGTTTCGGGGAGCGAAGTTGCTCAACGCATCGTTTGAAGGCGCTCAACTCCTCGACGTCCGCTTCAATAACGCACTTTTGTCGAAAGCGAATCTGCAGCGCACCAGCCTTTATCAATGCAATCTAGCTGACGCACATCTCTGGGACTCTGATTTGTCTTATTCGAGGTTCGATCAAACGAACTGTTCCAACGCTAAGTTTACAAGGGCCATTGCGCACGCTGCACGCTGGTCGGCATCGGTTTTCGACGGTTGCGATTTCTTCCGTGCCACCCTTGGCCACACGGACCTATCGCACTCGAGCTTTGTTGGAGCAGACTTTCGGTATGGTGATCTGCAGGTCGCCAAATTGCACAACACCGCCCTTGCCCGTGCTCAGATGAATTGCACCCAGTTCTACCTTACCAGCTTCTCAAACGTCGACCTTAGTGAAGTCCAGGGATTGGAAGAAGCTCTTCACAATGGTCCAAGTACCGTTGGCATCGATACCCTCGCCCAGTCGGCCGGCAAGATACATCCGTCGTTTCTTCAAGGATGTGGCGTGCCAAAATGGTGCATTGACGCGACGCCTTTGTTCCAGCCAACTTTGACCGCCCGAGAAGGCGAAAATATTCTGGTCACGGAGGTCTTTATGAGTCGCTTTTTCGGTCCTAATTCGCTCAATGGAGTTTTCATCTCCTATTCCCACGAGGATGCCGGCCTCGCTGATAGGCTCCACGCTAGTTTCGTGAATGCGGGAGTTTCCTGTTGGCAAGACAAACATCATGCTACGGCCGGACCGCTCGGAAAGATGATCAAGGACGCAATTCGCAGCCGGGACATGGTGCTTTTAATTCTCTCGCAGCATTCGTTGAAGAGCGATTGGGTCTGGCACGAATATGAAACAGCTCGATCAATGGAACTTGCCGAAGGGCGGACAATCCTTTGTCCCGTTGCCGTTGACGATGCATGGAGCCACCCTGAAAAGTACGAGAAGACCGTACAAGACGCCGTCGTGCAACACGGACCGAAGTTGGCTCGCTTGAAGACCTACAACATCATTCCGTTCGGTCGCGGCTACTCCTTTGATGATCAGTTCGACAAAATCATTCGTGGGATGCTGAAGTATTACGGACCTCCCACTTAACCGCGGGCAAAGCCTTTCAGAACTCTTTCCGGCTGTCGACCAGGAGCGTGACCGGGCCGTCGTTGATGAGTTCAACGTCCATTTGGGTCTGGAAGCGGCCGGTGGCGACGGGGATGTTGCGGCCCTGCACTTCGGCGACGAAGGTGCGGTAGAGCGCTTCCGCGACCTCGGGTCGCGCAGCGGCGATAAAGCTGGGCCGCCGCCCTTTCCGGCAGTCGCCCAGCAGCGTGAACTGGCTGACGACGAGCATCGCGCCGCCCACTTCCGGAAGCGCGAGATTCATCTTGCCCTCCGCGTCTTCGAAGATCCGCAGTCCGACAAGTTTGTCGGCCATCATTTCGGCATCAACGGCGGTGTCACCCTCCGCAACGCCGAGCAGCACGAGGAATCCCCGGCCGATCTCACCGGCGATTTCCCCGGCGACCGTGACCTTCGCGCGAGACACCCGCTGCACCACCGCACGCATGACTTCGACTCCGTTCGAATGAGACCGCCGGTCAGTTTTCCAGCGGCAGTGACGCCGGTTGTCCCAGCACCAGTTCGCGGATCAATTGGGCCGTGATCGGAGAGAGCTGCAATCCGGCCCGGTAGTGTCCCGCGGCGATGAAGAGATTGTCATAACCGGGGCCGCGTCCGAGATACGGCAAGCCGCCCGGACGATACGGCCGCAAACCGGCCCATGTGCGTTCGACCCGCGCCTGCGCCAGGCACGGCACGAGTTCCTGAGCGAGCGCGAGTAGTCCCGTCACTCCGCCGGCGGTGGTCCGTTTGTCGAAGCCGACATGCTCTTCCGTCGAACCGATGAGAATCCGGCCATCGGGCCGCGGCACGATATAGCGGGTTCCGTTTTCGATCACGTGAGAGCACGGCAACGGCCGGCTTTCCAACAGCACAATCTGGCCGCGAACCGGTTCGACGTGCAGGTCGATGCCTAATTGCCGTGTCATGCCGCCCGACCATGCACCGCCGGCGATGACGAATTGCCCCGCGGAGAAATCGCCGGCCGGGGTTCGCACCGAATGAATGCGATGGCCATCGGACTCGAAGGTCGTGACGGCGTGTCCCGCGAGGAGTGTAACGCCCCGTTGAGCACACGCGGCATAGAGCGATTGGATCAGCCACGGATTCCGCACCTGCGCGACATCGGGCAGATAACAGCCCCGGGTCATCGTTTCGCCGAGGAACGGAAAGCGTTGACGCAGTTCCTGGGGCGACAACGATTCCACAACCAGGCGTTCAGCATTCCAGCGTGAGAGATCTTGCGAGAACTCATGGTCCTGATCATGACGAGCCACCATGATGCCACCACAACGGACAAAGCCCGTGCTGATTCCAGTCGCTTCATGCAGGGACTGCACCCAGGACGGCCAGCGGTCATAGCTTGCCGATCGCAAGCGGGCTTCGGGGGTGGCTGCCCACGCCGAGTTCCCCGGGGGCAGCATTCCGGCACCGGCCCACGAGGCTTCCTGACCGAACTGTCCTTGTTCCAGCACGATGACCGACAGATTGTGCTGCGACAATTCATAAGCGATCGACAACCCGATCACGCCGCCGCCGATGACTAGCACGTCACTCATCTTGAACTGTTCGCTCCGTCTGCTGTTGTGTGTGTCTGCAGTATAGTCGGGTGGAAATGAAAAGACCCAGGGATGGGAATCCCTGGGCTTCAGTTGGTGTCGATGGAGATCGTGGTTAGTTCTTCTTGCCCTTTTTGGTCGCGCCGCTCGGGACGACGCCGCCGAGGGAACTGGTGAAGGCGGCACCGAGTTGTCGCGGATCGGTGCGGTAAACGTTTTGAATTGCCGCGGCGGGGGCGTCACCGGCCTGAAAGCGTTTCACCAGATTACCGAAGGTCGGCGCGCCGCCGTTCTTCAAGAGGAAATCGACCAGGAGATAACCGATCGCGCCGACATCGCCTGGCGCGAATTGTCCATTGTCAAAGACTTCGGCGGGATTGGTGATGTTCGACTTCCGCAGTGCGTCCGCGGCGTGTCCTTTCAGAGCCTGCATGTAAGGAGCGGCATCGGCGGTCTTGCTGCCGGCGAGCGCCAGTCCCGCTCCGCGAATCAACCAGTCGGGCATCGTGCCGCCACCGCGTTTGAGGAACGCACCGGTCACATGTTCGATGACACTGAGCTGCAAGCCCGGCGATGTGGCCGTGACGTTGTCACCGATGTCTTCCACCGCCGCGAACGCGCGGTCCTGTGCGGTGGTGACATCGCTGTGCCCCATGACTTCGCGCGGGACTTCGCGCCGGTGCACCGTGCTGTTGAACTCTTCGTAACCGAAGCGGTCTTTGAATACGAAGATCCCGAGCTTGCCCTTGAAGAGCGGCTCATCCTTCACGCCGAACATCGTTCGCAGCGAGGACGCGTATTCCTGTGCCCAGCTACCGACTTGTTCGAGCCGCCGCGGTGCGACGTCGCCGACGACAATGAAATCCGCGGTTTCCGCGACGCCGGGTTCAGCGGCCTGCGGGAAGGTTTGCGTCCACAGATCCTTGGAGTCTTTCAGCCGCTTCTCGTGCCATTGCTCGGGCGAGAGTTTGGCGAGTTCTTCGGCCTTCAATTGTTCCGGCGTGGGGATGAGATCCCGCAGCAGCCGCTTGGGATCGTTGCCGTCGAACTTGGCACCTTCCGTGATCCAGGTCCGCAGATCGGCGTGCCACTTCCGAGTAATGCGGGCCATGTTGCCCTGCGGCATGATCGGTTCTTCATCCGCATTGACGAGCCGCCACAGACGGCTTTCGTTGGGTTTGCCGGGAACGATCACGCGGCCGCTTTCACCGCCGGTCATCAACTTCTCGAACGATGCCAGTGAGAGTCCACCGCGCGGATTGTTTCCACCGTGACAGCCGCCGCAGGTGTAAACAAACGTCGGGGCGATGTCCTTCACGAACGAGACTTTTTCACTGCCGGACGCTTTCACGATTTCGACTTTGGGCAAACTCGCGGCGTCGGGATTCTTGCTTAGCAATGAGAGCGAGACGCTTTCATCAGTGCCATCGAACTTTGCACCGCCCGCGATCCACGTGGCGATCGTCTTGATGTCCTTGTCGGGCAGCGCTTCGGCATCTTTAGGCATGCGTTGTTGCGGATTGACCGCGGTGAGTCGCGCCATGATCAGGCTCCCCGCGGGATTGCCCGGAACGAGGAGCGGGCCATTGCGGCCGCCGAGTTTCAGACTCGCGAAGCTTTCGAGTTTCAGCCCCCCTGCTCCCCGCTGATCGCTGTGACAGTTATCACACTTGTCGGCGAGGATGGGCGCGATGTCTTTCGCAAAGCTGACCGCGGCGGGACCGGCTTTCCCCCCGGTCGCTTTTGCCAGGATCCCTTGCTGAGTTTCGAGCAGCTTCTGGATCGCGCGAAGTTGGGGATCGTTTTCCTGAAGCTGCGCGTCCTTGATGAGCGCTTCTAACCGTGTTTCAGCGTCCTTGAGCGCGGCCTCGGCTTCGTCCGTCTTCTTACGGCTGACCAACGACGCGACCTTCCGCACATCGGAAGTGATGTCGCCGAGTTCCTTTCTCTGCGCGGGCGTCAGCGGTGCGGCGTCGGTCGTAATACTGGCACAAACCAGACCGGCGAAGACCGTCGCCGAGAGGAGCCGAGCGAGTCCGATGCCCATAGTGGATCTTTCTTCACGATCGAAGTTGGACGCGATTGCGCGAGCGTGCGGAAGTCGTCGCCGATTATAAACCGGATCGGCCTATGCCGACACTTCTCTTTTTGACGCGTGCGCAAACCTTCATGGTATGATCAGCAGGCGCGGGAGCACACGAAGCTCCCCGAAGATAACCGCGACCGCGGCGGCGAGGATTCGTCGCAAAACGCGGTTGCCGCCGGATTTATTGCCTGCGAAGAGACGAGGGGCACACGTTGCCCCGTCGGAGACGATCGCTGTGGATGTTGCTGATCTTGCATCGAAGGAAGAGCGGCTTCTGGAGCTCCTGCGGAGTTACGGTCGGGTAGCAGTCGCGTTTTCGGCGGGCGTCGACAGCACCGTCGTCGCCGCGGCGGCGTTTCGGGCGTGTGGTGATCGAGCGTTGGCGGTCACCGCAGTGAGCCCGAGTTTACCGAGTGGCGAATTGGCTGAGGCTCAGCGGCTGGCGGCGCTGATCGGGATCCGGCATGAAATCCTCCGAACCGATGAGTTTTCTAACCCGGACTACGTTCGTAACCCATTCAACCGCTGCTATTTCTGTAAATCGACGCTGTACCAGCACGTGCTTGAGAATGCGTCGCGTTGGCAGGTCGACGCGATTGTGAACGGCGCGAATCTGGACGATCTGGGGGACTACCGCCCCGGGATGCAGGCCGCAACGGAGTTTCGTGTCGCAAGTCCTTTGGTCGAAGCGGGTTTTCGCAAGGACGATATTCGCGACCTGGCACGGAAATGGGATTTGCCCATTTGGGACAAGCCCGCCAGCCCCTGCCTTTCCAGCCGGATCGCGTATGGTCTGGAAGTCACCCCGGAACGCGTCCGCCGCGTCGATGATGCGGAAGCCTTTCTACGGAAGCTACTGTCCTGCAATGAATTAAGAGTGCGTCACGAATTCAATGATTTAGCGCGGATCGAGGTCCCGTTGGACGTGCTGCCCCGCCTGACGGCAGCCGCCACGCGCGACGCGGTCGTAGAACGGTTGCGAAGTCTGGGCTTCAAATCGGTGACCGTTGACCTGCAGGGCTTTCGCTCGGGGAGCTTTAATCAGCTCGTCGGGCTCGACACGCGGCTCGGCTCTTCCCCGCCGCAGTAGTGACCATCGCACAGCGGCTCGGTCATGATTTCCGGGGCGCATTGCGCCCACCAGAGGGCGGCCCGTTCGGTCGTCCAGAGGCCTGCGTCTTGGCAGAATTGCAGCGCGTGACGCAGGTCATCAACGCTGTCGTACCGGTCTACGGGCTGCTTCTGCAGGCAGCGGAGAATGATCTGCTCAAGGTCAAACGGCACCGGCATCACTGCCGACGGCGGTACTACGGGGGATTCCGCGTGGGCGAGCATCACCCGCATCGGCGTCTTGCCCTCGAATGGAGGACGCCCGGTCAGAAGATAGTAGGCAGTTGATCCGAGTGAATAGATGTCACTACGGGCATCCAAGCCGACTTCCGCACGGCTTTGTTCCGGCGACATGAACAGCGGCGACCCGGCGAGCGGCGGCGCAGTCTGGAACGAGGACTGCGTCACCCAGTCGGCGCGGGCGTCTTCCACTACGAGGCCGAAATCGAGGAGCTTGGTGAAGTCGTATTCCCCGCCCCGCTCCGCCGCAAAAAGATTCGCGGGCTTGAGATCGCGGTGCACCATTCCCAGTCGGTGCGCTTCTGCAAGGGCCGCACATGCCTGCGTCAGGAAGTGAATCACCCGTTCCGGCGGCATCGGACCAAAGCGGTCCACCAGATCCTGCAGGTTCAGCCCCGGCAGGTATTCCATCACGTAGTAGAATGTGCCGTCGGCGGTGTGACCGTAGTCGTACACGTCGACGGTGTTCGCGTGAGACAACCGGGCCATGCTGCAAACTTCCTTCTCGAAGCGTTGCAGCGCGAGCGGATCGTTAATCTGGTTCGGGCGAATCAGTTTCAGGGCACACGGACGTTTCAGCAGATCATGTTCGGCGAGATAAACATCGCCCATGCCGCCGTGGCCGATCTTCTGTTTGAGATGGTATTGTCCCAACCGCTGGGCTTTACGAATTTCTTCGCGTAACCGGGCGATGGTCGCGGTGCCGAAGGTGGAGATCCCCGCCGTGGCGACCAGCACGGCTGCGAATTGCAGCACGACGACCGGCGTCAGCACGTCCGCTGCGAAGGGATCGAGACTGCGGACAAAAATCAGTTCGCAGATCGGTGCCAGAGTCGGTGGAATCATCATGCATGCTGTTCTTGTCCAGCCGTTGGGCATGAACATGCCGTAGGCGAGCATGACGACTGCGAATCCCACAGTGCTCATCCCTGCGACGGACATGATCTGCACGTCGTTCTGATGTCGTAGGGCATGAATGAACCACGCCTTCTCGATCGACAGGAAGAAGGCCCCCAGTACGCCGAAGAGGCAGACTTCAATCAGGCGGAGCTGGTGAAATGACAGCGGTCGTGGACCATGCAGGATCACCCACGCGCCGATCACGACGGTCAACACCAGCGCATGCAGCCACGAACCAATCGGACCATCAACCCAGAGAGCATGGCCGAACAGCAAGGCGACCGGCAGCAGGATGATCCACGCGGCGGCCCGCAGACGCGAGCGCAGCAGAGATTCATGACCGGCG
>DASRYX010000213.1:0-6796 GCA_035686985.1 Planctomycetaceae bacterium
GGTAGGTGTCGACGGTCACGAGACCGATCTTTGCCCCTTCCCGCAGGCGGAAATTCGCCGCCAGTTTCGCCAGCGTCGTCGTCTTGCCGACACCCGTGGGGCCGACGAGCGCGATCACTTTGCGTTGGCCTTTCACCGGCGTGATGGGCGGAGCAACGCGCAGTTCCTGCTCGATCAGGGCGGCGAGCAACGCGTTCATTGCCACCGGGTCGGCAAGTTGTGACTTCGTGCCATGCTGTTTGGCCCGGCAGACCAGTTCGCGGGCGAGTTCATCTTCAACTTCGGTTTCGAGCAGCGCGGTGTACAGCTGGAACAATTCCGGCGGGACATCGTGCAGCGAAGCCCGGCGATCGCGGCCGAGATCGAGAATCATCTTCTGCAAGGTTTCGAGACGCTGCTGCACGCTGGCGAGATCCGCGGTCGAGGTGACCGGACGGCGTGCAGCAGCGTCTTGAAACCTTGCAGAAAATGATTCTCGATCTCGGCCGTGACCGCCGGGCTTCGCTGCACGATGTCCCGCCGGAGTTGTTTCAGCTGTACACCGCACTGCTCGAAACTGAAGTCGAAGATGAACTGGCGCGGGAACTCGTCTGCCGGGTCAAGCAGCATGGTACGAAGTCACAACTCGCCGATCCCGCAGCGATGAATGCGTTACTCGCCGCGATGATCGAACAGGAACTGCGCGTGGCTCCGCCGATCACGCCGGTGAGGGGCCAACGCAAAGTGATCGCGCTCGTCGGCCCCACGGGTGTCGGCAAGACGACGACGCTGGCCAAACTGGCGGCGAATTTTCGGCTCCGGGAAGGGGCCAAGATCGGTCTCGTGACGGTCGATACCTACCGGATCGCCGCCGTGGAACAACTGCGGACCTATGCGGAAATCATCGACCTGCCGATGCGAGTGGTCACCACTCCCGTAGAGATGCGGCAAGCGATGGCCGAGCTGTCGGGCCTCGATCTCGTTCTCGTCGATACCGCCGGCCGCAGCCCGAAAGATGAAGTCCAGATCCGGGAACTGAAAGCGTTTCTCGATGAAGCCCGTGCGGATGAAATTCATCTCGTGCTGAGCCTCGCCTCGAGCATCAAGACCCTGGAAGCGGCCGCTGCGAACTTTCAGCCGATCGGACTCACATCGCTGGTGCTCACCAAGCTGGATGAAGCCCTCGGCGCCGGAACGTTGCTGAATGTCGCCCGCCGGTTGAAGACACCGGTGAGTTATCTGACCACCGGACAAGATGTCCCCGAAGACATCGAACCCGCTCATAAGACACGCATGGCGCGACTGATTCTCGGCCTCGACCAGGTGGAATCGAAACTGGACCGCGCGTTACGCGCCGTGACCCGCGACCGGATCGTCTCCGCCGCATAAGACAAGAAATACTGATGTGGTCCCTTCTCCCTTGGGGAGAAGGTGGCCGAAGGCCGGATGAGGGGGCCGAGCGTGCAGAACGCCCCCTCACCCTAACCCTCTCCCTCAGGGAGAGGGGACCGGAATCGGACGAACAACCGAGGAGAACACCGCATGACAACGCTGACGCCGCGACCGTGGATGCCGCCGGTGTATCGGTCACCGGGTGCTGCCCCCGAACGCGGTCAGCGCGATCAGGCCCGATCATTGCGGCATCTCATCGAACAGCAGACGCATCTGGTCGAAGGAAATTTCGCGACAACGAGCACCTGTCACTCGATCGCGGTGACCAGCGGCAAAGGCGGCGTGGGCAAAAGCGTCCTGGCGCTCAACCTGGCGGTCTCGCTCGCGCGGCGGGATCAGCGGGTGGCGCTGATCGATGGCAGCTTTGGTCTCGGCAATCTCGAACTTCTCTGCGGACTCAACGGTTACTGGAATCTCTCGCACGTCGTCTCCGGAGCACGCACCGTTCAGGACATCGTGCTCGATGGACCCGCAGGCGTGCACCTCGTTCCGGGAGCGAGCGGCTTAAGCGACTTCGAAGCGTGTCCCTTGCATGTGCAGAATTCATTACGACAACAGTTACAGCAGCTCGAAGCGGATCACGATTACCTGATCATCGACACCGGCAGCGGCCTGCATCCCCTGGTGCGACCGTTCGCCGTCGCCGCGAACAGCGTGTTCGTGATCACGACGCCCGAGCCCACGGCGATTGCCGAAGCGTACGCGACCATCAAGGCCCTGCATGAACCGCAGGGGCCGGAATTGAGCCTGGTGATCAATCGTTGCGATGCCGACCGCGCCGCGAAGATTGGTGAGCGAATCGAACAGACGGCCGAATCGTTCCTGCACGCTCCGCTGGGGCTGGCCGTGGCGATCGGAGACGATCCGGTGGTGTCATATTCGGTGAGTCAACGCACGCCGTTCGTGACACTCGCGCCGTCGTCGTTGGCCTCGCGCGGAACGAAAGCCTGGACCGAAGCGCTGCTCGCCAGAAACGGGCATTCGACCGGCGGGTTCTTCTCCCGGTTGTGGTCCCGGCTGGAGCGACGGGCGGCATGAAAGAAATCACCCTCGATTCGGCGGAAACTGCGATTTCGCGCCGATTGGAAAGATCGCGAGATTTAGGACACATCGACTCAACACGGCTCAAGTCGGAAGCCGATAAAGTTTCTACGCTTCATTACCCCCTGCGCGATGCTCATCAATCAGAGGGAATCACAATGACGCGCGGAGCACCGACATGGTTCGTCAATTCGCCGGTCGTCTCTCACTGCTGGTCTTTGCGGCCACAGCGATGGAAGGGGCGGTGATGGGCCTTCCGACGGAGTCCGTTCTCACGACGGCACTCCTGCGGATGGCGGTGTTTTACGGGCTGGGCCTGATCTGTGGCGGATTGGCTCAGTGGTTGGTGGAAGAAGCCGCGCGAGACGATTTCGCGCGGGTGATGGCCGCCGTGGACACGACGTCCCCGGAGGCCTGACGTCCGATGAGCGCCGGCATCGGATTCACAATTGATGGATGAACTCTCCACGGAGGGATGGATGGTGACGAAAGTCCTGGAAGATATCAGCGAAGTCTGGACCGCCTTCAAGCGCGATCCGAACGACCAGCGACTCCGCAATGCCCTCATCGAGAGGTACCTGCCTCTCGTGCGCTACAACGCCGACCGGGTGTGGTCGAAACTGCCCGACGGCGTGGATCTCAACGATCTCATTTCCGCCGGCGTCTTCGGCCTGATTGACGCCATCGAAGCGTTCGACATGGAACGCGGCGTGAAATTCGAAACCTACTGCGTGCCGCGAATTCGGGGAGCGATGCTCGACGAATTGCGCACGATGGACTGGGTGCCGCGGCTGGTCCGCAGCAAAGCCAGCAAGGTGGAAGCCGCTCGTAAAGAGTGCGAAGCCGAAATGGGGCGCCCGCCGACCGACAATGAAATCGCGGCCAAGATGCAGCTCCCGGTCGAAGAATTCGAGCGGATGAAGAGCGAAGCGTCGGCGGTCAATCTCGTCAGCCTCAACAAGAAGTGGTACGAGACCGACAGCTACAAAGATGTCCGTGAAATCGACATCATCGAAGACACCAAGGGTGAAGACCCGACCAAGGGAATCCAGAAGCGCGACCTGATGCGCCTGGTCACCAAGGGGCTCAATCGCAACGAGCGGTTGATCATCATTCTCTACTACTACGAAGAACTCACGATGAAGGAAATCGGCACGACCCTCGGGTTGTCGGAATCTCGCGTGAGCCAGATGCACTCGAGCATCGTCAACCGCCTGAAAGACCAGTTGCGCCGCCGCCAGCCGGAGTTCGCGCAGCAGTAGGTTGAGGGTTGATGGTCGAAGGTTGAGGGTCAGACAAGATGACACCCCGTGGAATCCACGGGGTGTTGTTGTTTGTAGATCGCGCGCTGCTTGCGCTTTGCAGGTCGAAATCGTTGATCGCGGACTTCCAAGCCTGCAAAGCGCAAGCGACGAAGAGATTTTCCAACCCTCAACTTTCGACCCTCAACCCTCAACTACTTCACCACCGCCGGCAGTCGCGGTTCTTTCTTCAGCGAATACAGCACGATATTCGTCGCGATGCGGGTGGCGTCTTCGGAAACATAACCTTCGCAGCTCAACGCGGCCTGGCGTTCCAGCGCGCAGCTTAAGTCGTATTTGCTGTAGACGATGACGAACCGACCGTCGACTTCGACGCCTTCCAGCACGGGATCAACCTCTTTGATCGCGGCGGTCAACGGGACGTTCGGGCCGCTGCCTTCGTTGGTCCGGCGACGGACTTTCTTCAGTTCGTGGCCGATTTCCTCAGAGAAAATCTCGTGCTTGAGATCGATCGTTTTCAGCGGCGCCTCGGGATAGAGCTGCGCGGCGAGTTCCCGGAAACTCTTGTCGAACGGCTTGGCGCCGCAGCAGGCATCGGCGAACAGCATCCCGCCGCGCGAGAGGTGCAGCTTGATCGCCTCGCGCTCTTCCGGGCCAAACGAAAACCGCGTGCGACCGTGCATGTAGAGCAACCGGTACTGGAACAGACTGGGGTCGCTCGGCAGCAGTTCCCCGGGCTTGGTCGTCGCCGCCACGCCGACGGTTTCATTCAGCGCGAAGAGCAACCGTCGCAGCGCGTGCGGCGCAGCGTCCCATTGTCCGGTGTGCTTGAGTTGCGCGACCTGCAACAGTCCGCGCTGAATTTCATCGAGTTGCGCGAGATCACCTTGTTTGCGCGGGGCATCGAGCGACTTCGGCGGCTCGCGCCCGGTGGCATACGCCGCGACGTTGATCGCGATCTGCATCCCGCGCTCGACCCGGGCAATCAACTGTGGATTGCGCTTCACCGGTGAATGGCGTTGCCAGTAACTCCACAGACAGCCGAGATCTTCCTTGCTGTACATGACCGCGGTTCGGCAACCGACTTCGCAGCCGTGTAACTGCACGGCATCGGCTTTCAACAGATACTCACTGCGATAGACCGGGTGATCTTCCGGCAGGAGTCGCAGTTCCTGATCGCCCGGCGGCAAGATCTGGGTGAGCAATTGCCGGAAGCTTTCCTCGAACGCCGGAGCCTGGCACGTCGGGCACGCAAAGATGAATCCGCCCTGCGCGAGATAATCTTTGAGGAGCGCGATCTCCTTCGGCGATAACGCCAATGCCTGCGATCCCGTGAGGAACAGAATCGGTGCTTGCAGGAGGGCATCGACGCCCCCGCCGCCGGCCTCGCTGGCTTTCAGCACGTCCACTTCTTGCGATGTCAGCAAGGACGGCCAGCGCGGCAAGCCACTGATATGCTCCATCAGGTTGCGGACATCCCGCGGATGCGTGTTCCAATCCTGACCGACGACTTCCATCGGCCGGGCCGGATCGCGCGGGCCGTGCTTCATCTTGGACATCATGACGGGCGCGAGACCCTTCGAGAGAAACAGCAGCGACAGACTGGTCCCGACGACCGATTTGTCCCCTTCGCCGGATTCATACTGGCCGATGCCGCGCCATGATCCACTTCTTGGCAGTTGATTCGCGAGAAGAAACGCCGCGCCCTGGCGGTACCAGTCGTGATCGCCGAAGAATCGCCGGCCAGACAGCCGCCCGGCTCGTTCAACACCGTAGAGGTAATACAGCAGCCACGCGGAATTGTTCGGGTTGTAACCGACGGCGAAGTGGTCGCCGAGCCAGCGGATCCCGCGTTCCAGCGCCGGATACGGGTCCTCCGGCCGGCAGCACGGCGGTGTGCCATCCGCGGCGACGCCTTCGTCATTGCGGAGCATCTGCTGAATGATCGCGAGAGATGAAATCCCCGCGACAGTCATGCTGCCGGTGCTGTTGCCGTGGCCGCCATAGCCCCATCCGCCGTCCGGGCTCTGCAGCGCTTCCCAATACTCGCGGGCCCGTTCCCACACGACCGGCCGCACGATGATGCCGGCGTCCGTGGCTTCCCGCAGGGCGAGCACCGCAAACTGCGTATTGCTCGGGTCGCCGCCGCCGAGACCGACATCCCCGTACGACCACGCTCCGACACTGTTCCCGTTCTTCGTTTGAATCTCTTCGAGATAATCGGCGAGTCGTGCGATGCGGGCGAGGTCGGTCTTCGCCGGATCCCGCGCGGCGACGAGGGCCATGATCATCAGGGAGGCATCATACGTCTGCCGCGGTTCGCCGGACGGGACGCGCCGCAGAAATTCCAAGCCCTTTCGCACCGGGGTATCGCGCACGGTCATCCCGGAATTGATCAGCGCCATCACCGCCAGACTGGTGATGCCGATCACATGGTCCTTCTGGACTTCGGAATGCCACGACCCATCGGGCCACTGCTGCGTCTTCAGCAGGTTCTGTCCGCGCTCAATCGATCGCAGCACCATCTCGGCGTTGAGTTCTGCCGCGGTGGCGGGACCACTCAGCGAAAGAACACACAGCACGCACACGACCGTCCGGAGAGGGTGGTTCATCGCAAGTTCCTCAGAGACTCGCCGGGCGTCCCGATCGTTGGTCAGCCCCGAGGGAGAATCCCCTGCTCACTATCGTACATCGGTTTCTTGGAGCCGTCGCGTAGAACGCACCGACAGTCCCGCCGGGCAACTTGATTCTCCCTTCTTCGCGAGGGACACTGCGGGAGCATTCGGATGTCGTTCACCGTTGGAAATCGCCATGTCCGCTGATTTGACCGCGCGACTGCTTGCTGAACTTGATCGTCTCGTTCTGATCGATCCGCACACGCACATCAACCCGCATGCCCCGGCGTCGAAGACGCTCGCGGACATCATGGGGTATCACTATTACACCGAGCTCGCCCACTCCGCGGGTCTGGCCAAAGACCGGATCGAAGAGCCGGGACTCGGGCCGAAGGAAAAAGTCGGCCGCCTGGTCGAGTGGCTCGACAAGCTCGATAACACGATCCA
>DASRYX010000214.1:0-5089 GCA_035686985.1 Planctomycetaceae bacterium
TAACCCGGCCACAGTAATTTCTGGATATCGCGCGTTGGGCATCCTCGGCTCCGTGCAAAAGAAGAAGCCCGCCAGTCTAGAATGGCCGCCCTCCGGTCGAAAGTGTGGCCACAATCCTGGGGGAGCACGATGATTCAGCACTGGCGACGCGCGATCTTCTGCGGCTTTATCATCTGGCTCGTCCCATTTCTGGTCGCTGTCGCCTCCATGCCGGTCAAAACGTCGTGGCGATCGCTGTTTGAATCGATTATGGCCGTCACCGTCGCATCCATGACTGTTCTGAGTGCATCGTGGTATTTCCGGCGCCATTCTCCCCATTCAATCGGAGAGGGGATTGCCCTCGGGCTTGTGTGGATGGCAATCAGTGTCTGCATCGATCTACCGTTGATGCTCGGCCCGCCGGTCAACTATACCGTGACGGAATATGTCGGTGATATCGGGCTGACTTATCTGATGATGCCGATCATCGTAGCCGGCATGGCTTGCTCAACTCGCCCAGTCACATCGCCGTGAGCCAACGGACGCCGACCAGCGGCGCTCGTGCGACGAATTCCCCCGGCAGACTTGGGTACGGGCGCCATCTCCGGTTACAATCCAGTGACAACCGTTGATCCATCATGACGACATTGAAGGCCCGCACTGGGCCGGACTCCCGACGAACATCTAAGGACGACTTTATGACTTGGCGGGGACAGGCAATCGCCGGACTGTGGCTGGTGCTCGTGTCGGCGACGGCCCAGGCAGCGCCATTGCTGGAGCTGCAGAAAGACGATCACATCTGCATCGTGGGCGGAACATTCGCCGAGCGGATGCAGCATTACGGCTGGCTGGAAACGATGATCGTGTCGCGGTTTCCGCAGCACAATCTGGTCTTCCGCAACCTGGCCTACAGTGGCGATGAAGTGAACGGCTTCCGCGACAGCAACAAGCGGATGCGGTCGATGTCGTTCGGCTCCTTCGATGAATGGCTGAAAGGTTCGGCACCCGTTCCGCAGCCGCAGAAGCTGTCGTCGCGCGATCAGGGCAAGGTCAGTGAGGACCGCCTCGCGCTGACGAACACTAAGGCCGATGTCATCTTCGCGTTCTACGGCTACGGTGAGTCATTCGGCGGTGAAGCCGGATTGCCAAAGTTCAAGGAAGATCTCGACGCGTTCATCAAGCACGTGCGCGGACAGCAGTACAACGGCAAGAGCGCCCCGCGGCTGGTGTTGTTCTCCCCGATTGCTCACGAGCAGGTCAATGATCCGAACCTGCTGACCAAAGCGCAGGTCGACGCCGCCAATGCCCGGCTCAAGATCTACGCCGAAGCCATTGGAATGGTCGCGAAGACGAACGACGTGCCGTTCGTGGATCTGTTCACGACCTCACTGGCGACGTTCCGCGGGGAACCGTTGCCGGTCAGCGGCGTGGCGGTGAAGATCGAACCGCCGGCGACAATCAACGGCATTCATCAAAACGACAAAGGCGACTGGATCGTTGCCACGCACATCGATCATGCGCTCTTCGGACCGCGTTCGGCGAAGAATGAAGATGTCGCCGCGCTGCACAAAGCCGTGAACGACAAGAACTGGTACTGGTTTCACCGCTACCGCGTGACGGACGGTTACTCAACCTACGGCGATCGCGCGTTCCTCAAGTTCTCGGAAGGTCCTGGCGGCTATGGCGACGGGTTGTCGAACTACTCGGTTGGCGCAAGGGAGCTCGAAGCGCTCGATGTTCTGACTTCCAACCGCGACAAGGTCATCTGGGCCGCGGCTCAGGGAAAAACGATCAAGCCGGAAGACAACAATCTGCCGGAGTTTTTGCAGGTCATCTCGAACAAGCCGGGCAGTCTCGAAGGGGGCAAACACCTCTTCCTGACGGGCGAAGAGTCGATCAGCAAGATGACCGTGCATAAGGGCATGAAGGTCGAGCTGTTTGCCGACGAAAAGATGTTCCCGGAGCTGGTCAATCCGGTGCAGATGGCGTTCGACATCAAAGGCCGGTTGTGGGTCGCGTGCTGGATCACGTATCCGCACTGGCAGCCCACGACGCCGATGAATGACAAACTGCTGATTCTGGAAGACACGAACAACGACGGGAAGGCGGATGTCTGCAAGACGTTTGCCGGGGATCTTCACAATCCGACCGGCTTCGAGTTCTGGAACGGCGGGTTGCTCATTTCGCAGGGTTCGGACATCGTCTTCCTCAAGGACACCAACGGTGACGACAAGTACGACGTGAAAGAACGCGTCGTACACGGTCTCGATACGGCGGACACGCACCATACGGCGAACAGTTTCACGCTCGATCCGGGCGGGGCGATGTACTTCCAGGAAGGGACGTTTCATCACACGCAGGTTGAGTCGCCGTGGGGACCCACGCGCCGCGTCGCCAACGGGGCCGTCTTCCGCTACGAGCCGCGGACGCAGAAGTTCGACGTCTACGTTTCTTACGGCTTCGCCAATCCGCACGGTCACATTTTCGACAAATGGGGTCAGGACATTGTGTGGGACGGCACCGGCGCGCAGCCGTATCACGCGCTGCTGTTCTCGGGCGATGTCGATTACCCCAACAAGCACGCCCGCACGCCGCAGGTCTATCAGCAGCGCACGCGGCCGTGCTCCGGCGTGGAAGTCCTCAGCAGCAGTCACTTCCCGGAAGAACACCGCGGCAATCTGTTGGTCGCGAATGTGATCGGCTTCCAGGGCATTCTGCAGTACAAGATGGAAGACAAGGATTCGAGCTTCGGCGCGGTGGAAGTCGAACCGATCGTTTACTCGTCCGATCCGAACTTCCGGCCGTCGGACATCGAAGTCGGTGCCGATGGAGTGATCTATTTCTGCGACTGGCAGAACCCGATCATCGGCCACATGCAGCACAACTTGCGGGACCCGAGCCGCGACAAGGAACACGGCCGCGTTTACCGCGTGCGTTATGAAGGCCGCGAGTTGCTGAAGCCGGCCGCCATCGCCGGGGCGCCAGTCGAAGCCTTGCTCGAAAACCTGAAGTCGCCGGATGATCGGGTGCGGCATCGCACGCGCATTGAACTGACCGGGCGTCCGAGTGAAGTCGTGCTGACCGCGGCGAACAAATGGCTCGCCGCGCAGGATCCGAAGTCAGCGGACTTTCCGCATCACCAGCTGGAAGTGTTGTGGCTGCATCAGAGCCATAACGAAGTGAATGAACCGCTCCTGAAACAGGTGCTGCGTTCTCCGGAATTTCGCGCCCGGGCGGCGGCAACGCGAGTGCTCGTCGGCTGGCGCGATCGGCTGTCTGATCCGCTGGCCCTGCTGCAGCCGCAGGTCAACGATGAACAAGGCCGGGTCCGCTTGCAGGCCGTCTGGGCGCTCAGCTACTTCGACGGAGCGCAGGCTGAAAAGGCCGCGGAGATCGCGGTGGAATCGCTGCTTTATCCGCAGGATGCGTACCTGAAGCACACGCTCGATGAAACCAATAAGACGCTCGATCGCCGCATCAAGGCGATCAAGAAGTAATCTGTCCCGCGGAACATGTACTGAATTCTCAAAAGCCCGGCATTTTGAAAATGCCGGGCTTTTCGCTCGCACCATGGAAGCAGACCGCATGAACTTTGCTCGAATTCTCTGTCTTTGTGCCGTCGCTGGCTTCATCTCAACAAGTGCCCTCGCCGATGACCCGCCGAGCGCCGTTGGTCCGCTGATGAAACTCTTTCAAAGCGGACGCTTGCCGGCCGAACGGCAGGGCGCCGTCGTCGAGATGATCTGCAATCGCGGCAACGAACACGACCTGCGCGTGGTCTTTGACAAGCTCGTGCAGCCCGAGGGGTTGCCCGCCGACGTTCGTGCGAAAGCGCTCGGCTGGCTGACGGACGCCGCGGTCACCCGCAAGGTGAAACCAGCCGGTGAACTCGGCGGGCTGGAGCAACTCGTCGTCGGTCCGGCGGCAGCGAAAGACCCGGCACTGCAGCGCGGGGCGCTGAAGCTCGCCGCGGTGTGGAAAGACACGCAGATCACGCCGGCGCTGCAGAAGCTGGCCCTTGATGCCGACACCAAGGCCGACCTTCGCCGGGCTGCGATTGAGGGACTGATCACCATTGCCGATCCGCGGGCGCAGCAGACGCTGCTGCAGCTGGCTAATCAGGGTTCGACACCGGCGATTCGCATGCAGGCGGTGGCCGGACTCGCCGGTTTCAATACCGAAGAAGCCGCGAAATCAGCCGCTCAGATTCTGCAGCTTGCAGAAGCCAGCGATGAGCCCGGGGCGATGCTCGACGCCTTCTTCGCGCGGAAAGACGGCAGTGACCGTCTCGCCGCCGAGATCGAAAAGCATCCGCCGCAAGCAGATGTCGCGAAGGTCGCGCTGCGGTACATGTATTCGGTCGGTCGCAGCGATCCGGCGTTGTCGGGTGTGCTCAGCAAGATTGCGGGAATCGCCGCCGATCCGCCGCCTCCGACTCCGGAAGAAGTCGGCAAGCTGGTCGATGACGTGATCGCCAAGGGCAACGCCGAGCGCGGCGAACGGATCTTCCGCCGCAAAGACCTGAGCTGCATGAAATGCCACAGCGTCAGCCGCGCGGGTGGCCAGGTCGGCCCGGAACTCAGCGCTGTCGGCGGTTCCTCTCCAGTCGATTACATCGTGAATTCAATCCTCAATCCGAACCTCGCGGTGAAGGAGCAATACGTCACCCGGGTCTTCGCCTTGGACAGCGGCAAGGTGGTCACAGGCGTGGTGCTCGACCGTGACGATGTACGCGTCAACGTGCGCGACTCCACCGGGGCAACCATCACCATTCCGACTGCCGATATCGAAGAGGAAGCGGAGGGGAAATCTCTGATGCCGCAGGGGCTGACAAAGTTCCTCACACGGGACGAACTTTTGGATCTCGCGAAATTCATTTCCGACTTGGGCAAACCGGGGCCGTACGCCGTTTATCAGGGGAAGACCCTTCAGCGCTGGCGAATGCTGACGCAGCCGCCGACGGAACTGACGGCGGAAGTCCCGCACCTCGAGCACTTCCGCCAGCATGTGCTCGGAGCGGAGCGAACGGCCTGGGTGCCGGTCTACGCGATGGTCGGCGGCAACTTGCCACTCGATGAATTGCGAAGCGGCCAGGAACCGTCGGTGCTGA
>DASRYX010000215.1:0-30180 GCA_035686985.1 Planctomycetaceae bacterium
AGACGTATTGGAGTGTCCTCGTCGAAGATGATGACGTAGTCCACACAACCGAGGGCAGCGATCTGGTGCGCGCGGTCACATTCGTTGACGATTGGACGTGCTGCCCCCTTTAGGCTGCGAACGCTCGAATCGCTGTTCATGGCTACGATAAGAATGTCTGCCGTCCGCGCGGCCTCTTCCAGCATCGTAATGTGCCCAACGTGCAGTAAGTCGAAACAACCGTTCGTGAATGCGATCGACTTGCCCGCTTGGCGGTGCGCGGCGAGCTGACGCAGCAGTCGATCCGCCGAGATCACCTTTGCAGCCGTCGTCGCTTGAGAAGCTTCAGCCGCGATCTCATCCCAGGAGATGGGCTCGACACCGAACCGTTCGACTTCCAGTCCCGCGGCCGTGTTGGCCAGCTCGAGACAATCTTGCAGGGCCCAGCCAGCGGCATACCCGACGCCCAGCATGGCCAGCACCATATCTCCAGCTCCGGTCACATCGCAAACCGTACGGCGGCGGCCTGCCAGAACGCCCTGACCCACACCGGACGCGTAGGCCATTCCGTCCTTATCGAGGGTGACGACGGCCGTCTCCACGTCGATCTGCCGCCGGAGCGTCATCAGGCCTGCTAAAATCGCTTCTTCGGTGGGTCCTGACTGGCCGGTCCAACGTTGAAAGGTGGTGCGGTTGGGGGAGACCAAGGTGGCTCCAGTATAGAGCGCAGGCATCCGATCACGGCTGGGGTCGACCAGGACGGGAACGCCCGCTTCGACGGCAGCGCCGATAGCCGCTGATATGAGTGTCTCGGTGAGCGTGCCCTTCGCATAGTCTGACAGCAACACCGCATCGCAAGCCGGAATGTGCAGCGCCAGCAATTCGTGCAGTCTTCGTTCTGCAGCCACGGGTATCGGCGTTCGATCTTCGCAATCAACCCGCAGAAGATGCTGGAACTCCTTTCCCGCCGCGCGACCGACAAAGCGATGCTTAGAGGTCGTCGGTCGCCCTTCCAGCATCACGAGCCCGGTGCAATCGATATGCAACTCTTGCAAGAGGCGCCGCAAGACCCGTCCGTCACCATCGCTGCCGACAGTACCAATCAGCGTCGTTTCAACATCTAAACCGCGGAGAAATGCGGCGACATTCGCTCCGCCGCCCGGACGAACCAGTTCCTCGTCCCTGCTCAGAACTAAGGCGGGCGCTTCGGGGCTCACCCGTCCGGCCTCCCCGAGAGTGTATCGGTCGAGCATCAGATCGCCCATGACAAGCAGGCGCTTCGGTCCCGAGTGCGCCAATCCGTCTGTGAGCTCGTTGATCGAAGTGCGCATGCCCATGAACGACCTCGCCAAAGTGGTCTTGTCAAGCTGCGTACAAACACTTGTCACATCAGGTTGGATTCCGCGCGACGAACCAATCCCAGTCGTATTGGCTGAGAAAAGACTCTGCATGGCCCTGAAGGGCCGGGCGAACGTCATCGGACACAACCTGCCAGCCGCACGCCGCGAGTTGATCGTGCCACCAGGCTAGCGGGCGAATGCAGACGTGCGTCGGATCTTCATGCTCGAGATGGCGCCCCTGCCGTGCAAAGAGCTCCTGAGTATCTAACGCACAAAAGAATAGACCACCGGGAGACGTGACTCGTCGGAGTTCGCGCAAAATGAACGGAACCAGCTCCGGCTTCCAGTGCTCGGCCACCTGCGCGGAATGCAGCCCATCCCAAATGCCATCGGCGAAAAGATGGAGATTGACGGCATCGCAAACATGCAAAAGTGGAACCATGTCAGGCCATTGAGTCCGCCCTAATTGAATCATGTGCTCGCAGAGATCGACCCCCTGAACCACAACTCCCCCTTCTCCAAAGCCGCGGACAATTGAACCACAGGCGCAGCCGACATCAAGAACTCGCTTTTTCCTCCAGGCAAGGGCCTCGGTGAGCCACCGTCCGTATCGCAGTTGCCATTCGCCATGTCCGAGATAATCCAGGCCGGCCTGTTGATGCTCGCGATAATATTGTTCTGCATAAGCCGTAGCGCGAAGCTGCCGCAAAAACAATTTGTTGGCGACCAATTCTCGCGGCTCGCCAGTCAAAGCGTGAACGATCTGTTCCGGCAATTCTTCCGCGAGCTGGCGATATGTCTCCGAGCGATAGTGCTGCTCGAAGAAGTTGGCAACCGCTGGCGGAACACTCTGCGTCTGCGGTGGCTCAGGAACCAAGTGCAGAACGTTGGGAGCCAAATCAAAAAACTGGAGCGGATGATGATGAGTCCAGACGCCGATCGTTGGCGTCGATGTCGCACCGGCAACGTGGAGGGGACCACTGTCGATCCCGACCATCAGGGCCGCGGCCTCCGTCAGCGCCGCCAACTGCTCCGCATCTCCAGTGCCGGTTCCCTGCCAGAGTGCATGATCGGCACCCGGGCAGAAGATGGTGGTGTTATCCGGTAGCGAGGAACGACGGTCCCAATCGAGAATCACGGGCACAAAGCCAGCATCACGAATCGATTCACACGTCAATCGGATGACCTCGGCCGGAAGATTTTTCTTATCCGTCGATGTGTTGCCTTCGTAATGAATGAGTACAACTCGATACCGTCCGTCAGGACGCGCTTGGCCCGCGATTGATCGCAGATAATCGGTGGCGTGCTGCCTAGCGAGTTCTGAAATCCTGATTTGATACCGGCAAAGATCAAGTATCGGGGTAAGCTGGAAAACTTCCAGGAGACAACGCGTAATCTTGGTGTTCGGCCAACGCGCATCCTGGGCATGGTTTTCGTGCCACGGAAGAGAGAACACCCGGTCGTAGTCCGCCCGATCCAGTCGCCCTTCGTCGAGGATAAACACGCGCCGGCACAGGCCCGAAAAGGCGGAATGCTTTCCTCGCAGTGCGACGACATCGATGTCCCAATCAGGGTGGTAGTGTTTTAAGTGACGCAGCACCGCTGTGAGTTGCACCGCATCACCCAGTCCATGCCGGAATTCGATCAGAATCTGCTGACGCGACTTGCCTCGACGCTGAGAGTGATTCCGCTCACGGCGCGACATCGCTGGCGACGTGCTTCTTGGCATTGACTTCAACGCGGTACTGGCTTCCCACCCTTTTAATGTCCGCTCGATTGCCCGGATGACATCTTCGGGCTGGATGAGTTCCTGGCACTGTGGAATCACAAGCCCGTCCTGAACTGAAATGGGTCGTTCACACCGCTCGCGGCGGTCTTTCTCGTCGCCGTCACCAACCGGCTGACAACGCGACTTCCAGCAGCCGCCCGTCGCGCAGCAGTCCAGCTGTCCAATCGTGTGCAGAAACTGGTGCTGCGGATACATTTCCCAATGCGGCGGCTCCCGTCCGCCGGCAATCACAATGCACGCCCGATTGGGATGGCCGTTATATGTCGGGACGGCGGCAGCGAGATGCATGGCCAACGTCACGGGACAGACCACGCCTTGCGCCCGATACATGATCCGCACGAACTCGCGTAAGCTGGTCTGTCCGACCAGGTTCGTGACACCCTTCAGCGGCGGATGCCAATGCCCCGCTTCCCCACACTGCACGAAGTGCAGACGGCCCTGGAAATGATCCACGACGGCCTGGTAAGACGCCGGGTTCCACCACTTCGCCGTAAAGTCGTATTTTCCCCCGGCGATGATGACCCAGTAGCGTTCCGGAAGCTTCGGCCCACACAGTGGTTGAAAGGGTTCCCTCCGCTCCTCGACGCTCAGGTACAGATCACCTTGAAACCGTGTTATTGGTATCCGCGCGATCAGCCGTTCCTCTAGATATTGGATATACCCATGAATGAAGTGGTAAGGCCGCTGGTTGGACTGATGAATTAGCGGGTAATGCATGTCGAGCGTCTCGACACCTGCGGCGCCGTCCGGGAGAGGCGTCAGCAGCGGGTTGTGCTCCCACAAGTCGGGAGCCGACGTGCGGACATCGGTCTGCCACTGCCCCGGTGCCGCCGCATGCAGATCCCGCACAGCGGCGGTGAGCATCAGAATGTCGCCCGGACTCTGAAAAGAGCGTAACACCAAGCGTTGCATCGGTTTCGCTCCGCTGGAACCACCGCATCAAATGTGTGCGCCCGTATTCTAACGACCAGTGATCGGGCGCGAATCAAAGAGGATTGCGAGAAACTTTCCTTCAAAAGTCCTGCCTGACGACGGCCGGCACATAGAACAGGCGTCGCTGCAAGACGTTGCAGGGATGGTGGGCAGAAAACAACGAATGGAAGAGAGAATTCGTGGCCCGCAGATGCGTATTACTAATAACAGAGAAGCGGGCGATTCCGCAAAGAGAATCTTTCCCGTTCAAGACATTTTCCGAAAAGTTTTTTGAGGCGTCAGCGCAACGTCTTCGCCTTCAATGAAAAGTGATCAGAGTCGCTCATTACGCGATGGACCGCGATCGTCGGCAGGCATCAACCGCTAAAGAAAAAGAGGGCGTGCTGCAGCCCGCTGGAGAGCGGGCTGCAGCACAAGGGAGCTCGCCCATTCGAATCGAGATTGTTACGCGACGTGAGCCAAGTCACTGGCAAGCAGGTTGAAGCTGACATCGCGATCGATCTCCACACCGCGGAGCCACCTCGCGAACTGATGCAACAGCAGGCCCGCCGCAATGGTCGCCGCGTAGATCGTGCTCTGCGCCGTACAGGCTCCCGACTGGGCTTCGCCCGCGGAGAACAGCGCCGTCGCATAGTGCTGGCGACTGACTTCGTCGACTGCGACGAGCATCCGCAGAACTTCGCCGCGCATTCGTCCATCCGCCCAGAATTGCGTGCGGTCTTTGAGACCCCGCCAGATCGCCGCGCGGGTCTCAATGCTGTCCACACAGCAGAAGACCACATCGCCCGTCGGCTGTTGCGGCCGAAAGCGGTCCGGAACCAGATCGAGCTGCAGCCGAGGCTCGATCGCCGTCAAGGTGCGACCGAGCGCGGCGACTTTCGGCAGGCCTAAGTCTTGGCGCCAATAACCCTGCGTCGTGATGTTGGTCTCGTCGATGTGATCGAAGTCGATGAGCTGCAGCCGCCGCGCCCCGATCGCCGCAAGCTGCAGGGCGACATTGCGGCCGATCGCGCCGACGCCAATCACGGTGATGGAGAGCTCCGCCAGTCGTGACTGCGGCACGAGATCGGCCTGACGGATGAATCGATCTTTCAACATAACGGCCAGAGTCCTTAAAAGGGAAACTGAGGTCTTCGTCAGGGCGGGTTAGTGTGAGAGTGCGAGCAGGATCTCATCGCTCCAGTCGGCCCCAAGGGCGTGCCACCGCAGACAGGGTTCCACGCAACGGTCGTACTCACCTTGCCAACATGCCTGATCGCTGCCCGCAAATGGTCGCTGGAAATCGACCTCCACCCCGATGCGGAGAGCCGCCCGCGGACCCTGATTCCAGGCCAGCCGCGCATAGGTGGCCCCGCCCCGCGCAAGAATAAGCATGATCGCCCAGTCGCAGCGCCCGAAGACCCGCGCGAACGTCGCTTCATCCGTCGCACTCGGGAGTGGACAGCTTCCAGGATGGGTATGGACCCAGATTCGTGCGAACTGCTCCGGTCGATAGCCGAGCGCCACCTGTTGCTCAAAATAGTCCGCCACCGCGTGGTCATCGAACTCGACGGAGACGGGACTGGTGATCTGCGGAATCAGCGCGAGATCCTGCACGCACAGCAGATCGTCCGGATGACTGATCCCAAAGCCCCCGATTTCGGTTTCACCCACATCCCGCAGGTAGAGCAGCTTCGCCCACGTGGTCGGTGAGAACGTGAGCTTCGAACGAGGCATCGTCTTTGTCCGGCCGGAGCGGCGTTTCCTGGGTTTCATCATCAGCTTCCTCATCGGGGGTGGGAGTTTCATAGCAGGCTTGGCAGACCGAAAGTCGGCGGCCGTCGACGACGGCCCGGCACCGCGAACAGATGCGGGTCTCACAGTCCGAGCAGAGCGAAGAACATCCCTGGCAGACCGGGTCACCGCAGGCGTCGCAGCACTGGGAACAGTCGCCGCAGAAGACCTCGCCGCAGGTCTCACAGGACCAGCTCTCGTCCTCGGACACACTGCCGGCGCAGCCGCGGCACACGCGGCCCGTCCAGCGCCACAAGCTGGCATAGGCACTGTGGGGGTTATAGGTCTTGAGAATCTGCCGCAGAATCAGGAACGCATCGAAGAGACGACCGGAACGGAAGGCCTGGTCCAGCGCCGCCTGGCCGTCGCCGACGCAGAGTTCGTCCTCCCGCACATGGGGATGGGTCAGATCTTCCGGGTAGTCGGGACGCTGGGGCTCCTCCGCGATCACGCGCAGGGAGTCGTCCGGATTTCCCCAACTCCACACGATGGCGAACGGTCCGAGGTCAACATCGTCGAGCATGATCCGATCGGTCCGCACGGTGACCGTCCGGGCCCGGGAATCGATGTCGACGAATTCGAACTCATCCTGTAGACCGGCCAGATCGCGATAGACCTGGGCTGCCGTCAGCGTGATGGCGGCACGAGACGGGGCTCGGCAGCGACGGGCTTTCAGGTCGTTGATCAACCACTCCAAGTGGAGATTCCAGGTGTTCTGCATGGTGGCGGCGGCCACCTGCCAGCCCCGCGCGACTGCGTAGTGCCAGCGTTGACGAAGGCGATGCAGGGCTTGGATCTGCGAATCGGGGAATGTCGGAAAGGGCGATGCCGCTTGCTCGGCGAGGAGCGCCTTCACGATCTGTTGGGCTGCGTCCCATCGCGCGCGATCCCAGTTTGGCATAGTCAGTTCTCCAGGACGAAAAGAGCCCCGCGCCAGCGGGCGCCGGGCGGGGCTCGGGAACGAGGAAAATCATGACACTGCGGAGCGGGCGCCCTCGATCTTGATCGGGGTGATCGTGACGCGATCGCCGTCCTGGAGCACTGCCGTCCCCACCGTCGGCTGGCGGTTCACGCGAATCAGATAATCCTGCGGACGGCCTTTGACCTTCTGGTCGAAGAGCTGTTGCACCGTGGTGCCGTCGGCAAGGTCCAGGTGGTCGGCGAACCCGCCACCGTCATTATTGATGAAGAGAATCCGCATCGGTGTTCCTTTGGTGACAGGGGGAATGAAGCGTTGTGATTGAGGAAATGTTATCCGTCTCGCGAGCCGACGCGGCGAGGCGCCTCGGCGGGGCTAAGCCGCGGCAACCGGCCTGGGTCGGCGGGCGTCGAGTTCGTCCCAGTCGAGAAACCGTTCGACGAGATCGTCGTCTTCGGGACGATGTTCATCGTCCACGAGCGAGAATCCGCGGAGGGCGATGATCTCAATGTCTTCGCCAGTGGCACGTGCCACGGCCCGATGCAGATCACGAGTGGTCATGGGGCTTGTCCTAAACGGGGCAGAAAATGAACAGAGCCGGGACAGACCGGAGTGGTCCGTCCCGGCTCTGTGTCCGGAATGGCGTTGGTCTCAGCCGACGCGGCTGAGACGGTGTTCTGTGAGCCAGGCCACCTCGGCCGCCAGCGCGTCACTCCGGCGCGCGAAGGGCCCGAGGGTGGGACCATTGAGAATCCGGGCGGACCAGTTTCCCTCCGCATCCGGCTCAACGTGACTCGCGCGGGCGATGTTCTGCGTGCCGAGTGCCGCGAGATCAAAGAGCTCGCTGTAGAGCGTCGTGACCGTACCGGTCGGATCGATGACCATCACCATCAGTCCCCCTCCGGTTGTTTGGGCCTGAGAATGGCGCGACGCGGACGGTCCACCAGCAGCCCGTCGAGCGAGGCTTGGACCGTGGCCATCTGAGTCGCGACGGTTTGCCGCAGCGTCTCGTTGTCCCGGAGTTGCTGCGGGGCCACGCCCTGCACGATCTGCTGGGTCTGCTCCACGAGTGCATCGAGTTCGGCGTTCGAGCGGATGTTCAACCGCTGAAAGCGCTCGAAGAACTCCGTCAGGTTCTCGATCACCGAATCCCGAAAGACCTTGGGTTTGCCATCGTCATGACCCGCCAGCCGCTCGGTGAGATGATTGACTAAGCGAGCCAGTTCGTCCAGAAAGGCCTGTTCGGCCAGGCTGACGGCTTCCTGGAACCGCTGCTGGACCCGCTGGCATTCCTGCTCGTAGAGGGCGGGATTGAGACGCCGCAGATACTCCGGTGGTTCCACTGTGGGGAATTCCCACGTCACCGCGAATTCCTCGAGCAGCGATTCGGGATAGTCGCGGGGATTGAACAAGGTCCCGAGACGTTGACGAGCGGCGGACTGCAACTCGTCATAGCGGTTCTGCAGGCCGTGCACCGCCACGCCGAGATCCGCCCGAAAGATCTGCAGCTGTTCGTCGAAGGTCGACAGATCGTCCTGCCGGATCAGCCGGATGCCGGGCTCGGGATAGGGCAGCGTGAGCGATTTCCAGTAGGCGAGCACGCGACCGCGGACCGCCGTCACAGCCTGGTAGGAATCATGCCGCGTGTCGAGGAGCTTTTTGGCGGCGGACAGGAGCTTCGCCTCGGCGGCAAAGGCATCGGCCGCTTGTTCCTTCTGCGCCGTCGACAATGTTTTTCGGATACCGAACCAGGTGAAGGACACCTTGGTGGCCGCCATCGCCGTTTGTAACCGTTGGGCGGGCGGAATCGCTTTCGAGCGGGCGCGGGGTGGATCTTCCAGGTGCGGGGGCATGGGCACTCCTGTGGAGGGGATGTCATAGATCAGTCTCTGAAGAGAGCACGGGAGCGAGAGTCGACCGAGAACGGGCTCAATTCGTCGAAGTGGGGGGCGTAACCTTCCGCCGCGAAGGTCTCTCGACTCCCGGTCGTTGATAGATGCCGGGCCGATCCGCGGACAAGCAGCGGCCGCTGGCCCAGGTTCGTAAGCGGTCCACGGCTTCCGCGGAGGTCACGGAGACCGGCACGACGTTCCGGGCGGCTTCCGTAAGCGAGACGTCGAGCAGTGCCGACAGCCGGCAGCAACTCTTGATCTCCGCTCCGGTCCAACCCTCGTCGGGCGGGATGGGCTGATTCGCGGCGATGTCATACTGACGGCGATACAGCGACCAGATCTCAAGACGCTGCTCGGCACTCGGCAGATCGACGAAAAAGACGCCGTCGAGTCGCTCTGCGCGGGTGAACTCGGGCGGGAGCCGTGAGATGTCGTTGGCCGTCCCGATGAAGAAGACATCGCTCGCATGATCAGCGAGCCAGGTGAGCAGCGTGCCGAAGAGCCGTGTCGAAACCCCCGAGTCCCCCTGCCCTCCGGTCCCTGACAGTCCTTTGTCGAGTTCATCCACAAAGAGCACCGCAGGGGCCATGGCGTCGGCGATGGCGAGCGCCTGCCGGATGTTTTTTTCGGTCTCGCCGAGTAACGACCCATAGAGCGCCCCGAGATCGAGCGTCAACACCGGTCGCCCGATCTCACTGCCGAGACTCTTACAAAACGCCGATTTGCCACAGCCGGGTGGTGACAGGAGCAGCGCTCCCCGCGCTGCCACCGACCGCCCCGGTTCAAGCGCGCGACGACAGAACTCTTTTAAGGCCGTGAGTCCACCCAGCTCCGCAAAGCTGCCCCCGCCCCGGTGGAGCGACAGGAGGTTCTGCTTGCGGAGCGACTGGGCTTTCCATTCCCAGAGAATCCGGGGTCGCAATTCATCACAGCGGGCTAGCGACAGTGAAAACGCGCCCTCGGCCTCCGTCCGCGTCAGACCGGCCGCCGCATCTAGCAGTGCGGCCCACTGCGTCTCAGTCGGCGGCGTTCGATCCTGTACGATCTCCTCGCCCATCGCCCGCAGTTGCTGCCGTTCTGGCAACGCGTGCGTCAGCACGACAAAGGATCGCTGCAGTTCCAAGGGCAACTGGACCGTCGGGGCGAGGATCACCACAAACGTTCGGCAGGCTTTTCCGGCATCGAGCTGGTGCTGCAGCGCCTGGATGATCTCGGCGCTGCCCAGAAACCGATGAAAGTTCTTTAGCACCAGGAGCGCCGTGCCGTTCGGCGTCGCGAGCGCCGGCAAACTTCGCAAGGCCGCGAGCGGATCACTCACCGCCGGCATCGCGCTGTCCGGCGGTACCTGCAGGCCGCGATCGATGTCCCACGTCGCGACCATCCAGTTCTCTTCGGCGGCACAGAGTTGACGGATCTCCCGGAGTGCCTCTTCCGGTTCAAAGGTTTCAACGTACAAGCCGCTGAAGGCGGCCCGAATGTAAGGGGCCAGTTGGGTGGCCAACGACATGGCGGGCTCTCCTGACTAGGGGATAGATGAGGACCGTTTGCCAGAGCGCCGCCGAGCCGGCGCAACCAGCCGACGAGTTCGTGATCGGGATCGCGCTCCGCGAGCCAAGCCGTCGTCATCGCCTCAACCGTGCGCGTGTTGAGCACGCGCTTGATCCGGTGGAGCTGACGGCGACGATCCCGCCAGGTGGACGGAAAGTCGCGGCCCCCGCCCCGGGCGCGGGCGGCCAAGATCAGCTCGGCGACATCACCGTCGTCATCCACTCGGACCGCGACGCCGAACGACTCCCTGATCGCAGCTGAATGCAGATAGTTCTCCAGCGAGCGCTTTGCAGTCAGGTGAGCGTGACAGCGCGTCCGGGCATTGATCGCGCGGACCACCGACTGTCGACGTTCGGTTTCCGGGGACGCTTCCCGGTCGTAGAGATGGAATTCCGGGCAGCCCAGCGGCGCCAGGCGCTCGGCCCAGTTTGCGAGATGGCCACCGCCAATGGGCAAGGCGACGAGGGATCCGCTGGCAACGTGATGAGCCAGATCGGGAATTTGCGGGTCTGCCGTGCGCAACACCGCGGCAATTCGCGTCAGAAACGACAGATCCAAAATGCCTTCGACCAGCAGCAGCACCGATCGTGGCGTGGCATCGCCGGCGATCGGCTCATTCGGCGTCCGGCAAGCGAATGTGGGGCGTGGCGTGCGGTATGGTTTGGTAGAACTCCGTGTTGAGTTGTTCGGATCGCACCAGTCCCAGGGCGGCTTCGAGGGCCTGCGTGGCCGGCTGGCATTCCCCGCCGACGAACCCGTGCGTCTCAATTGTGGTTTCGCCCTGGGGCGAGACGGTGACGTCAATCACCGGCATGAAGAGCTCCTTTTTCAGGACGAGGGAACACAGGACATTCAACCGTGGGCGGTGATCTGCACGCGGATGGACCCATCGGCCAAGGGTTGCTCGATGACCGCATGACCCGCGCGACGGGCTTCGAGCTTGGTTTTCTCGACGGCATACGACTGAACGAGGCGATGAAGTTCTGATACATCGCCCCAGCGGCCGCCGAAATGGTCATAGTGGAGCTGGCCGCGATCGGTGTCACACACCACCGGATAACGCCACTTCGGCAACTGGACTTGCCAGCCCCTGGCCTCCGTCAAGAAGAGTTGCGCCGTCCCCAAGATCGGGGCCAGGAGCTCCAGGCGCCGACAGGCCAGTTCGAGGGCCACCGGATCACGGATTTGCGTTTGAATCGTCACAAAATGGGACACGGGAATCGGTCCTTGTTGCGAGTTAAGAGCGATAACGCCGCCGCAGATCGTTCAGTCCGTGATGCAAAAGCCAGTTCATGCGGACCGAAAGAATCACGGCCAGGATGATGTAGAGGGCGAAAGCGAGGTCAGGAAACAGCACTAGGACGGCCAACGCAATCCAGCCCCCGATGGAGGATCGCTTGACGCGCGCTCCAGGTCGAGGGTCAACCGTCCCCCGCGGATCGCTTTCGTCGTCGTCGACGTCGCCGCTGATAATGCGGCGGGCGCCGAGGGGCCAGGGGCGTAACTCGGCCGTGGGCGGCCCACTCCACGATCTGGAGGGACGTCTGCACGGATCGACGCAGTCGTCGGTCGAGACTGTCCCAGAAAGTCTTCAGCTGCCGAAGCAAGAGCTCCTCCTAAAAAATGCGGTACGATCGCGCTGAGGATGACTGTCGGCGGCGATCGACCATAGGCTGAGGGCGTGGCGTGACCCGGTTTCCCAGGCAACGGCGATGAGACGAGGCCGGGCGCCGCCAGCACCAAAGTTCAGGGTTGCAAGCGGCGATGGGCGGTCGAAGCGAGGGCGACGGGATCGGGTCCGCCGGTCGGCGGGACGATGATCTCAATGCAGGCCCGTCGGCGCCGCAGGTCGGGCGACTTCCCTCGACCAGTTCCTGTCATTTCGGCCTAGCGGGATTCCGCTGCCCGTCCTTGTCACGAAACCACTGGCACGACCGGGCGCAGGCCGCGAAGCTGGCGAACCCCATCAGCCACGGATGCCACCATTCTCGCCGGGTCATGCCTTCCTCGGACGACGAGGACTTTGAGTCCCCGGACACGCTGGGCCCGGCAGCAGGCTGTCCGTCAGCTGCGGCTTTCGATCGCGGCGACGGGGCGGCTCCTCGTGGAATCGCGCTCGTCTTGGGTAGCGGCGGCGCGACCGGTGCCGGTCTGGGTGATGTCGCCGGGTCGGCCGGTTCCGGAGCGTCCGTTGGATCGAACAAACCGGGAAGACTCTCGGCCAGCCGCCAATAACCGGAGCGATCCGTACGGATCAGATCAGTGGGACCGATCCGCCCACAGGCGGCATGCTGCCGCAATTCCGACCAGGCAAACGGCCCAGCCCGACGCGGGCCGCGTCGGGCTTCATACTGATGAGGCACCGTTGTTCTCCGTTTGAGCAGGGATCAAGTGTGGCAGCGCCGGGGGCCGCAACCACAACCACAGCAGGCTCATCATCTGGGCGAGCCAAGCCAACAGGCAGCTTCCCCACACCACGAGGCTCACGCTGATCCCGAAGGCACTTGCGTGGAACGCACGCGAGTCGGCGGTTTCCAGCTCTGGTGCAGTCGACCAGTCGATTCCCAGCTGCAAGCCAACCGTGACCCCCGTGATGATCCAGTTCGTGATCGTGGACCCCATGATCCATGGCACGCCGTCGGCGCACCGTTGCCGCAGTCGCCAGCCCCCGAACGTCGCCCCCGCCAATGCCAGTAAGCTCGCGAGATTGAAGCCGGCGTTCACGAGCCACGAGAGGATCGCCGCCGAGGTGCCGGCCCGATAGGTGTCCGGACTCAGAGAGCCCAACACTATAAACAGAGCCCACAGGGCTGGGTTGGCGATCAGATAAAACCACAGAATCGCTCGTTGAATCCGGACCTCGCCAACCGTCTCCGCGTCTAAGGACATTTCGGTTTGCGGGCGGGTTGGTGGAGTCGGTCCCTGGCGTAACTGCGGCCAATCGGCGAGCGTCCGCCAGTGGCTGGTGCCGACGGGACATGCCAGTTGTGTGGCTGAAAGCCGTCCGGACCGCAGCGCCGACTGGAGGTAAGCCTGGGTGTAAGGACCGGTCGGTTCCTGATCGATCACGACCCACCACTCGATGGCAGTTGTCGACATCGGTGCCTTTCGTCTAAAGATCAGAGGGATCCGAATTCGACGCCGTAGCGGCGCGAGAGGATGACGCGCAGCGCTGTGCTCTGCCGCTGGATCTGCAGCCATTGCTCGCGGAGCTGCTGGGTGATCTGAGACTGCTCCCGGGCGGTACCGTAGGGATCGCCGCCCAAGCCGCGAAGAAACGACTCCAGCATCAGCCCGGGATTCGACTGCTGGCGATGCGTTTGTGCGGTCCGCCGCAGCATCCCCGCCAACTCGAGTGCGAATTGCAGGACATCAGCATCGACGTCGGTCACCACCAGGGTTTCGATCTGGACCGCGATCTGATCAATCTGGTCGGCGGTCTTCATCTCCTGGCTCACGAGTGATTGCAGCGTGTGCCAGTAGTTCCAGGTCGCGACGTAAGCGGGATTCACGGCAGCGACCGCGGTCGAAGAATTGTCGTCGCTGAGCACGAAGGCCAGACCGAACAAACCACTACACGTGAGCGCGATGATGGCCAGCGGCAGACCAGTGGCGATTAGAACGGCAGCCTTGAAGGAAGCCCGAGGTTTGGGCTGTGAGATGCTGAAGAGCTCCGGCACATCGCCGGCCGGGGACCAGGCCACTCCATCTCGGCTGACAGGGGTCGCCGAGGTCAGCGTTCGGGCACGAATCAAAGCGATTAGCTTGGCCGTCGACATCGGGCCGACTACGCCGGCTGATGTGTGGTAATACCACGTCAGCGAAGGGTCGATCATGGATTGCTCCCGGAAGAGGCCACTCGGACAGCACGGTGGTGCATTTCGAAGGCGTTGGGAGCGATTCGATACCCCAAATAGACAGAGGGCGCCGAACCAAGACCGCCCCTCTCAGGCTCCGCCAAGAGCCGCAAAGAACAGTGCCTGGCCGACGCCCCCGTACGGGGGCGCGGCGACTGGGCACTGCCTCTTTGCAAATCGGGAAGACGGCCGAAGCCGTCCCCCAAAGTTTGGCGGATTTGAGAGGAAGCAGTTTCCAACGCTCACGCGTCGTCAAAATGTCAACGAGGTTCAATGCCGAACCTCGGTTTGGACAAGATCTCCTATCGGTCAGCAAAATCGCTTCAAGCGTCAGTCACGATCATATCGCCAGCGACGATTGCTGTCATCGCGTCCTCTGCCGCGGCCTTAATCTGGCGATCTGTTCTGGTCGGCACCTCTGCCAACCATACTGCAGCCGCACTTCACGACTGTCGTCAGGATGCGACCGGCTGCTCGACGAATCGGGTCACGATGTTTTCTGATGCCAGCGACTCAACGAGAGCAGCATGTGAGCGCGTCTGACGAAGACCGCTGGCGGGCCAAAGCCAGAGCGGCGGGCCACAACGCCAATGCGCGGCGGATTTCGCGGGCGTGCGTCTCGGGACGGGAGTGGGTGTAGACCCCGGTCATACCGAGCGCGCCTCCCGCTCCAGCCGGCTGATGCCCCAGCGTGATCTGCCGCAACAGCGGGTCAACGTTGGCATCTTGCAGCAAAGTGGCGAATGTATGTCGCCAGCTTTTCGGGCACGTTGCGGAAATCAGACCGCAGCGATGGGCAATCCGCAGAAACGAGCGGCGGATCAAATCGGGATCTAACGCCCCGGCGTCTCGCCAGAGTTGCCGCGCCAACCGCAACCGGCCTTCACGGGACAGTTCCACGCCGCCCGTTTCGACGGCGTGCTGACAACGCCGTATTAACTCCTGAGCCAGCGTCTTTCGATCGGCATGCCCCAGCGCTTCAGGTTTGCCTTGAAACTTCGGCCGCTGAAAGACCACGCCGGCGGTGCGTGACCCCACCACTGACCGCAAGGTGAGCTGCAGTTCCTCAACCAGGGGGACGCTGCGTTCATTACGCGTCTTGATGGACCAGCCGAGCTCCGGCTTGTTTCGAACATGCAGCCAGCCCCCTTCCAGATCTAACTCTTCGATCAGCAGATGACACAGCTCACCGGGTCGCAGACCGGTCTTCGCTAAGGTGAACTGAATCGGAAACTCCCACTCATAAGCGGCTTTCAGGAACTGCAGTTCCGACGTGGCATCGAATACAAAAACGCTTTTCGCGTCTTCGATCCGCATGCGATCCAAGCGAAGATCGGCAAAAGGGTTGCTGGCGTAGGGAGGGAGGTGCCGCTGGCGCTGAGCGAACGCGAACATCGCCCGGCAGGTTTCGAGAACGAACTGCACCCCCTTATCGCGGAGATGACGTTTGACAGAGTTAACGTGACCGTTCGGTGAGACCTTGCGCGATCGCAAAAACGTCACGAATTCGGTAGTCGAAACTTCGTGAGCGGGAGCGCTTCCACCGAAGTCCAGCAAATGCTGGGTCGCTGTCCGGTAGCGCTGAATGGTGGCCACCGACGAACGCAAAACTTCCTCATGGTGAGTGAGAAACTTCGCCTGCAACTCTGTCACGCTGACCGGCAAGAAAGCGAAGGTGGTCGGTGCGCGCGTCGTCACCTCGGCGTTGATCTCGGCGGCCAGCCGTTCCGCTTCTTCACGGAACAAACTCACGCGCCGCCGAACCGGCCTCGAGCCTTCCCGGTAATAGAGCCACCATGCGGCATGGTGGAAGTAGACTGACACCCGTCCGACTCGGAAGCGCGTGCACCTACGGTTGGGTGCACCGCGACGTTTTCGCTGTGCCATCTCATCTCCCCGTGCACTTAGTGTGCACCAAATGTGCACCAGCAGGGGATGTCGGCAGCAATGAAAAAGCCGCAAGCGATTGCTAGACAATTGCTTGCGGCTTCATTCGAGTCTAGTAAGCGGAGAGGCAGGGATTCGAACCCTGGGATGAGTTGCCCCATCTCCGGTTTTCAAGACCGGTGCAATCGGCCGCTCTGCCACCTCTCCGAGCGGATTGTCGTCGCGATTTTAGCTGATCACCGGCGCGGGGACAATTCGACGTGTCCGTATTCAGTCTGTCGTGGTTTACGAGGCGGATATTTCAACTCTCAGACTGTCATGACGGTACACAGGTTCGCGCCTTTTAAGACGCCGGCCGGGTCGCAATGTTTGCCGATGCTATTCCGGTGAGGCATCCGCTTCGCTGGTCTGCACGGCATTCGCAGATAGTAACGAACGCCGGCGGAACAGAAGATCCCACGGCTCGGGGGATCGCAGGAGGGTTGCCGCACCGAAGTACGTTGCGGTGGCGAGGCACACGCTGAGTGCGGTGGTCCAGAAACGGGAAACGTCCCAGGCTTCCAGAGAAACCATCGCGAATGAACCGACGGTGCACATGCCTGCGGTGGCGACCAGCGTTTTGAAGATGGAGACGCGGACCGCACTCCAGTCGTGCAATCCGATCTTGCGACCGAACGCCCAACAGGTCAGCACGCATTGTCCTGACGCGACGAGCGCCGTGGTGGCCGCCATGCCCGCGCCGCCGAGCCACCACATCAGCGTCAGGTTCAACAACAGATCGGCAAGCGCGGCGGCCATGCTCAACCGCAACGGAGACTGCCGATCCCCCGTGGCATAGAAGGCCCGCTGGCCGATGAGCAACCCACAATAGGCCGAGACGCCGCTGCCGTAGGCCGCAATCATGTCCGCCGTTTGAGCTGTATCGGCGGCGTCGAACGCACCGCGTTCAAAGCACAATGATGCGAGCGGCCGAGCAACCAGCACAAGTCCTGCACTGGCGGGGATGCCGACGGCGGCGACGAGCCGTAATCCATAGGAAAAATCCTGTCGCAGTGCCGCATGATCCTGCCGGTGGGCGTGCGCGGCGAAGACCGGAAACAGGACCGTTCCGAGGGCCACGCCGAAGACGCCCAGCGGAAACTGGTACAGTCGCTGCCCGAAATAGAGGGCGGAGGCGGTCCCGGGGGAGAGGGGATAATCTACGCCGGGCCACCACGGGATATCCGTGCCACCGTGCTCGGGACGGCTGAATCCCCAGGCGAGCAGGCTGTCAACCAGCGTGTTGAACTGTGTGACTGACAGTCCGGCAAGGACGGGAAGCATCTGCAACAAAATCACCCGCACCTGAGGCCACGCATCGTGCAGATCCGCACGAAGACGATAACCCAGCTTCCACAGCAGCGGCATCGGGAAGAGCCATTGGGCGATACCCGCGGCGACCACGCACGCGCACATCGTCATCATTTGAGCTGCCGCGCCGGGTACCTGCGGCACAATGCCCCACAGGCACGCCAGCCAGACAACGTTCAACACGACCGGCACGAGTGACGGCCAGAAGAACCGGCCGTGCGAATGCAGCACCGCATTCCACTGGGCGGCGAGGCAGATGAAAATCACGTAAGGCAACAGGATCGCGGTCAGGGAACGCAGCAGTTCCGCTTCTTCACCAAGCGAAAATGCCTGGCCAAGTAACCACAACGTCAGTTCGGCAATCAACACAAGACCGCACAGCACGCCGGTCAACATGTACGACATCGCCGCGGCGAGACGCGATGCGCCGTAGACACCGCGCTGCTGTAACTCGGCGACAAACGCCGGCAAAAATGCGGTCGTGAGTGCTCCTTCCCCCAGCCACGCGCGAGCTAGGTTCGGCAGTCGAAAGGCCACCGTGAACGCATCGAGAATCGGTCCGTTGCCAAACCGTGCGGCCATCGCCATGTCACGGATCAAACCGAGAATCCGGCTTGCAATCGTGCAGAGACTGACGATGCGCAGGTTGCCCGTGACGCGATGACCGGAATCAGACACAGCGCACTCCTTGCGCTTCGCTTTTCCATCTCATGCCGAGATCGCACCGGCGGTTTGGAGCCGTTGAGGGCCGTCATACACGCGCTGCAGATGCTCTTCGGATGGCGGCCGTGTGACGAAACTGACACTGATTCCGACCACAGCCGAAGCCAGCATGGCCCAGATCACCGGGTCGATACCGAGCACGAAATAGGGCCGGAAGGCGGTCGCCGCGCCGATCATCAGATCCGGTCCGAGAGCACGTTGAATCGAGAGGGCCCAACCGGTGGCATTGTCGCCGACCGCGAGGGCCCAGTTGTGAATCCACCCTGTTGCATAGAGAACGAGAAGCACACTGAAACCACTGATCATCGCAGCGAGCACGCCGGCCGCAGTGCCACGCCGCCAGTAACACGCCATGAACGCCGGAGTGACAAACGCCGCGGCGCCGGCCGAACCGCTGAAGACGATCAGCGCCTGGAGATACATCGGCGGGTTCAGCACGGCGATGACGCCGACAATCCCGACGAGCATCATCGCCAGTCGCGTCGCCCGGCGAATCTGGACTTCGGTCGCCGTAGGATGAATGAACCGCAGATAAAGGTCCTGCACGAGCCCCGAGGCGATGACCAGCACGAAGCAGCTCACCGACGCCATGATCGCCCCGAATGGTGCGGTCAGCACGAGTGCCGTGATCAGCGAACCGCCCGGGATACCCTGCGTGAGATGCATTGCCAGCGTCGGAATAATCTCGTCCGGCTTTTCCAATGCCGGGAAGATGGCCCGACCGCAGATGGCGATGATGATAATGGGCAGATAAATCAGACAGTTGTAGACGCTCAGCAGCGTAATTGATTTGCGGATCACCTCGGTGTTATGGGCGGCCATCACGCGGATCATGCTCGCCGGCGACGCGAACCCGGAGTAGATCCACAGGAAGAACATCGACACCGCGAGACCGGGCGTCAGGAATTGACGGCCCGCGCTGTTGTAACCGGGGCCCATCGCGAATTCCGGTCCCGTGGAAGCGACCGCGGCTTCAGTGGCGTGCTGCAGCCCTCCCGCAGCCGGAACGGCGAGAAATAGCAGGATCGTGACGCCAATCACCATCAACACGCTTTGAAACAGGTCTGTCCAGACCGAGGCGAGAAAGCCGCCGATCATGGTGTAGCCGACGACGGTCACGGCGAACACGGTCAAACCGACAAGATACTTGTAGTCCAAGCCGGGCTTCTTCGCCTCGGCTTTGGGGCCTTCCTCGACGATGTCTTCCGAAAAGGACATCATGCCGCTGCCGGGCCAGGCGAGTTTCATAATGGTCGCGCCGGCTTTGAACTGGGCGAACATCGTAAAGCTCAGGAAGAAGATGATCATCAACGACGCGACCACGCCGACGCGGGCATCATCAAAACGTTCGCGGAACAGGTCGGGGACCGTCAACGCGCCGGTGCGACGGGACAGTTGCGCAACGCGCTTGCCGATCATCGCGAACCCGGTCAGCGGGACGACCATGTAGCTGCTGATCCAAAGCGCGACGATCCAGCCGTGGCTGTAGACCAGCGATGGCACGCCCATGAACGTGCCGCCACTCTGCACGGTCGCCGTCAATGCCAGCGTCCAGGCTCCCAGCCCGCGGTTGCCGAGCAGAAACCCTTCGAGAAACTTTTTCTTCTCGAGCGATCGTTGCGCGAAAGTGCCCAGCACGACTGACGCCGCGAGAAACGCGAGCAGCACGAACAGAACGATAAAGCCGTGATCGGCAGCAGCCACGAGCATGGAAAAGTTCCGGAGTTGGAGGAAAATTCGAGTGCCAGTCACCAGCGGTGTGATCAGGCGGTCGATTCCTCGTCATCACTCAACGGCGCGTCTTGCATCACTCCCATCGCAAATACAGCGGAGATGAGGGTGAAAGCCAACCACGGAACCACGATGCCCCAGAACACCCAGTCCGGAAAGCCGAGCACGTATTTCAAGGTGCTGGGATCGCGCCCGTAGCCCCATGCGACACTGACGCCGACCGTATAGATCATCGCGGCCGCCCAGAGCACGACCGTGATGACGGTTTCGCGTCGGGCACTGGTGAGAAGCGGGTCTTCATGGGGAGGCAATGTCGCGGCTCCGGTCGGGTCACCGTGGGAGGGTCAGTAACGATCGTGGGCGGGCGCGACGCACAGTGTAGACCGGGCCATAGTCTCCGCGGAAGTGTTCGGGGGTCACTCGGCGACGGCGGAGTGGCTGGGGTTCGAACGCCCGCGTGAAGCCCCGGCCACCCCGGACTCTTCCGAAGCTGATGATTCCTGATGCACATCAGGTGCAACTGGATGGGCAACCGCCGGCAAGGGCACGTCGGCCAGTGTCCGGAGATGTCGCCGGGCGGCCCACAATTCCCAGGCCATCGGCAGGACAGAGACCGCCACGATTCCCAGTACCACGAGTTCAAAGTTCTGCTTGATGATCGGCACGCTGCCGAAGTAGTAACCGAACATCGTGCAGGTGAGGACCCAGATCAGACCGCCGAGGATGTTATACAAGCCGAACTGCGAATAGTTCATCTTGCCGACACCAGCGACAAATGGCGCGAACGTGCGGACGATCGGCACGAACCGCGCGAGGATGATTGTCTTCGCACCGTACTTGTCATAGAACAACTGCGTCTTGATGAGGTATTCCTGCTTCAGGAACCACACCTTCCCGCTGAACGCCCGCGGCCCGATCCACCGGCCGAGTGCGTAATTCACCGTGTCACCCAGAATGGCGGCGATGCTCAGCACGATCAGCAGCGGTCCGATGTGCAGCGCGTCGGGCATCTGTGCCGCAATCGCTCCCGCGGCGAAGAGGAGCGAATCGCCGGGCAGGAACGGTGTGACCACCAGACCCGTTTCGCAGAAGATGATCGCGAAGAGAATGGCGTACGTCCACAGGCCGCACGCTTGCAGAATCGCCTGCAGATGGCGATCAAAGTGCAGAAAGAAGTCGATCAGCCACTTCAGCGAGTCCATTCGTCGTCACTTCTGAAGAGAGAACCTTCCCGTCGGCTCATCCGTCGCCGTGAAGCAAGCTGGTAAGGTATGCGATCCGCCGGGTTGCTGCCAGACCGAACCGCCCAGACCCGTGCTGCTACCGGGGCTTCGCGAGGACGCTCCAGCCCCGGCCACCCATTCGACTTACGCACCAACATGGCCGTCGGGAAACAGCATGAGCGCTTGCAGCACGATTTTATACGGCGCCATCACTGCGACATGCGCGATGTGCTCGAGCGCGATGAGATCACGATCCCGCAAGTACTGCGTGATCTCCCGCAGCTGCGCCTGCGGGGCAGCGATGTGGACGGTGTGATCGTCCAGAATGCGAATCTCGGTCGGAAATGGCAGCACGTTCGCCTCGTCCACGTAACGCATTGGCCCATGCGATTGGTGTCCGTGACCAGCACTCCATTGCAGTTCACTGCCGTCGGGCGGCAAGATCGATCAATTAAATGAAGAAGGATGATCGACACGGTAAAGAGGCCTGGTCATCAGTTGCAATGGCTCCCATCAGCGAAAGCGACCAATCGATCCGGAATGCGGGGATTCGACTGATGAATCGCTGCGTCGCGCGTCAAAACTGTCACGTTCGGAATCTCCGGCCGACGGCGCGCGAGGCTTTTTTCTCGCCTCGGAGGTCGTCACAATGCCCAACGGAGATTTCTGGCTGACACGAGGATTTCCCATGTCCACCGAACGGCTGCCGTCTGGTTTCGGTCCCACTCGTCGCGACTGGCTCAAGCTCACCGGGCTCGCGCTCGCGTCCGGCGGATTGCCCTCCGCGTTGCCGGCCGCACCGCCGCCGCAGCGATCGGGAACAGCACCGCATTTCAAAGTGAGTCTGGCGGCATATTCGTTCAACCGTTGGCTACCGAAAGCGTGGGCTCCCGAAGATCTCGACAAAGCCAAATTCACCCTGGAAAAGTTCATCGATTATTGTGCCGAGCAGAATCTCGACGGCTGCGAACTCACGGCGTACTACTTTCCGAAAACGATCACCACTGAGTATCTGCTGAGCCTCAAGGAACGGGCGCATCGACAAGGCCTGAGTATTTCCGGCACCGCGATCGGCAATGATTTCTGCACCGCCGATCCGGAAAAGCGGGCTCAGCAGCTCGAGATGTGCCGCAACTGGATCGACTATTCCGCGATTCTCGGCGCTCCAGCGATCCGCATTTTCGCGGGGAACGTTCCGAAGGGTGACACCGAAGACGCCGCACGGGAACGGTGCATCGCGGGGATCAATGAATCGTTGAAATACGCCGCAACGAAGGGCGTGTATCTCGCGTTGGAAAATCACGGCGGCATCACCGCGACGCCGGCGCAGATGCTGAAGATCATCGAAGGCGTGGAACCGTCACCGTGGTTCGGCGTGAACTTTGACGGCGGCAACTTCCGCACGGAAGACCCCTACGCAGACCTGGCGAAGATCGCACCGTATGCGGTGAACTCGCAGGTCAAAGTGGAGATGTTTCCCGGCGGCAAGAAGGAGCCCGCGGACCTGGGCCGCGTGGTGACGATTCTGCGCGACGCCGGTTACCGTGGGTTTATCACCTTGGAATACGAAGCCGCGGAAGATCCGCTGGAAGTGATTCCCCGGCATCTCGCCGACCTTCGCAAACACTGTGGTTGAGCATGGAACGTCATCCGCTGGTGCGACCGATGCACGCCGAGCGCGAACTGCTGCTGTTCGTGCTGGTCAGCGCGCTGGATGTCTTTGCGACGTACATTCTGCTGCGCAATGGTGACCACTTCAGCGAGTCGAATCCGGTAGCTCAGTTCTTTCTGAGTCGCTGGGGCATCAAAGGGATGATCTATTTCAAGATGGGGATGGTGGCGTTCATCTGCACCATCGCGCACGTGATTTCCCTGCAGCGGCCGGAATGGGCACGACGTGTGCTACAGTTCGCGACCATCGTGGTGGCCTGCGTCGTGGTTTACAGCGTGATCCTGCTGGCTCGACACGGCCGCCCGTTGACCCTGGGAATCTCCGACAGCACTTGACGTGGATGCACTCGCATCGGGCTCGACGGAATTTCGTATGGATGCCGTGAGGGGACGGCGAAGAAAGTGGAACCGATGTCGCTGCCCGGTGACTTGTCGACAATCTTGCGGAACGCTGGCCAGGAGCATTTGATCGCTCACGCGGAGCAGCTTGCGAGTGCTCAACGGACTGCGTTTGTCGAACAACTGCAGACGATGGATTGGCCGTTAGTCGCCCAATTGTGGCAGACGCGCGGTCAGACTGCGGACGTGAATGCGGCCGCGGCCGAAGCGCCGCAGCAGGTCGTTCGTTTGCCGAAAACCGACGCCGATCGCGCCGAGTGGCAGCACGCGCATCGTGTCGGAGAAGAAGCGCTGCGGGCAGGCCGCGTGGCTGTCGTGGTCGTCGCCGGTGGACAGGGCACACGTTTAGGGATTTCGTTTCCCAAAGGTTTGCTCCCCGTGGGACCGCTCAGCCAGCACACGCTGTTTCAGCGGTTTTTCGAACAGGTCTGCGCCCGGCAACAACGTTACGGCACGTCGATTCCCTATGCCATCATGACCAGTGAAGCCACGCATGCGGATACCGTGCGGGCGCTGGAAGAGAATCAGTGGTTCGGCTTGAATTCGGAACAGGTCTGGCCGTTTTGCCAGGGACGCATGCCCGCGGTCGATGCGGAGACCGGCCGGGCGCTGCTAACCGCGCCGGGGCAGCTCGCGCTGAGTCCCGACGGACATGGCGGCATCCTCACGGCAATGTCCCGGGCCGGTTTGCTCGAACGCATGCGGTCGCGCGGCATCGACACTCTGTTCTATCACCAGATTGACAACCCCACGACGATCGTCGCCGATCCGGCGTTTCTCGGCTGGCATCTGCTGCGTGAGCGCGAGATGTCCACAAAGGTGGTGGCGAAGCGTTCGGCGGAAGAAAAGATGGGAGTTGCGGTCGACCTCAATGGAGCGACGCAGGTCATCGAATACAGCGATTTGCCCGCGGAACTCGCCGCCGTGCGGGATGCGCAAGGGCAGCTGAAATTCTGGGCAGGCAACACCGCGATTCACGCCTTCCAACGGGAGTTCCTTGAGCAGGCCTTGAATGACACGCACGCGCTGCCGTTCCACATTGCCAAGAAGGCCGTGGCCCATTGGACCCCGGAACAGGCCAGCGTGACGCCGTCGTCGCCGAATGCCTTGAAGTTCGAGCGGTTCATCTTCGATATCATGCCGTGGTCGAAATCCACGCTGATTGTCGAAGCGGATCGAGCTGCGGAATTCAATCCGATCAAGAACAACACCGGAGCCGATTCTCCGGAAACCGCGCAAGCGGCGTTGATGGCGCTGCACCGCAGTTGGTTGCGTCAGGCCGGAGCGACGATCGCCGACGACATGCCCGTCGAGATCAGTCCTCTCGTCGCCATCGAGGCTGCTGATCTGCAAGGTCGAGTCGCTCCGTGCACCGTCATTACCGAACCGACATGGCTCGCGCCGGATACGCTGCCCCGCTTTCCGTGGTTTCGAACCGCATGACTGCTGCCCGCTCCCATTACGATGTCATCGTGCTGGGCGTCGGCGGCTTCGGCAGTGCGGCCTGCTATCACCTTGCCAAGTGTGGAGTGCGGGTTCTCGGGCTCGATCAATACCCCCTCGTACACGACCGCGGGAGTTCCCACGGCGAGACGCGGATCATCCGCCTGGCGTATTTCGAGCACCCCGACTACGTGCCGTTGCTGCGGCGGGCGTATGAATTATGGAGTGAGCTCGAGCGGTCATCCGGCGAGACACTGTTCCGCAAGACACGACTGCTGATCTCCGGACCGCCCGATGGTGAAGCCATTCGCGGTGCTTTGCGAGCGGCGGAACTGCACGATCTGAATGTGGAAACGCTGACCGCGTCAGCCGCCGAGCAGCGGTTCCCCGATTTCGCGCTTCCGGCGGACCATCAGGTCGTGCTAGAACCGGATGCGGGCTTGCTGTTCGTGGAAAAGTGTGTGCAAGCTCATCTTGATCAGGCTCGCAAAGCTGGTGCCACGATCCATGGCGATAGGCAAGTCAACAGTTGGAAGCGTGACGGCGCCCGATTGGTCGTGGAAACCGCGCAGGGCTTCTTCTCAGCAAATCAACTGATTATTACAGCGGGGGCGTGGACGAATCGCTTACTCGCCGACGCTGGCCTGCCCCTGACCGTGGTTCGAAAGTTCGTGGGTTGGTACCCGGTGGAACCCGGAGCCTACGATGTCGATCGCGGCTACCCTGTTTTCTACGTCGAGCATGATGCCGGCGCGTTCTACGGCTTTCCGTCGCTCGATGGCCGCACCATCAAATTCGCCGAACACACGGGGGGCGACGCGGTCGCGGATCCGGCGAATGTCGACCGCACAGTGCGTCCCGCCGACCTCACCAAATTGGACGCTTTCCGCCGGGACGTCCTGCCCCGCACACGTCCGACCCTTGATCGTCATTCGGTTTGTTTATACACATTGACTCCAGACCATCATTTCATCATCGATCATCATCCGCAGGACGACGGCGTGATTGTCGCCGCCGGGTTCTCCGGTCACGGGTTCAAGTTCACGTCCGTGATTGGTGAAGTGCTGGCCGAACTAGCCCTCACCGGTCAAACCAACGCACCAATCGACTTTCTCCGCTGGAATCGCCCCGCTCTGCAAGCTACCAGGACGTCCGATGTCATCGCCGATCGAAACCGAGGTTCTGCATGAGTGGATGCTGAAAGTGCTGACCCGCAAGGGTCAATTCGCGGCGGATGCGGAACTGGTGATCGCCCGCCTGCTGGAAGCCGAACAACGGGGAAGCATCACCGGCGGGCTGACGACGTTCGCTGAGATCTTAACGGCGATTGATCTCGGCGACGTTGATCCCCGCGCCCGCACGCTCACCGTGACCGATGCTCCGGCGATTGCTGTCCTCGACGGCAGCACGGGCATCGGTCAGGTGGGCGCGAGCCGCGCCATGCAGCTTGCCGTGCAGAAAGCATCGCTGACAGGAATCGCCCTCGTCGTGGTCAAGAACAGTCAGCCGCTGGTAGACGTCGCCGGCATTGCGGCCCTCGCGGCGAAGGAACACTGCCTCGGGTTCTGCACGGCGAACTGGGGCAAGGCCGATCGCGATACCGCCTCGGGTTGGCTGTCGTCACAACCCCAGGCATGGGCGATGCCGCACGGCCAGAACGTCTGGATTACCTCCAGCAATTTGAGCGGCATTGAATCGATTGCAGCCGGGGTTTTGTCGCTCGTCCTTACGGCGGGATTGACCGACAGCAAATTGCCCGCGGCGAAGAAGCGGGCGTCGCCCTTCGGTGCAGGAGCTGAGTATGCCTGCATCGCCATTCACCCGGCGACGATGGGGACTACTGAATCGCTCACGCGAATCGGTGACGAACTGACGGCGAGCGACGGGGCCGCTGGATGGTCCGCGTTTCCGGTCGGACCGCTGCAGGACACGTTTTCGCTTGCGCCGAACGTGCTCGGAGCCTTGATCGAAGCGGGGCAAGCGGCGCGGGTTCCTTTTCCGGCAGCGTGATCAATGACCAACGCGCGCGAGTTCTCCGTGGCGGCGCTGGGCAATTCCAAAGCCGCAGAACACCGTGGCCATCAACACATAGCCAATGGCAACCGGCCAGGCACGATAAACCATCGCTTCCGGTTGCGCTGCCGTCCCAAGAAAAAGAAAATCAACTACGTTGCCGTTGAGCTGATACGCATGTGTCAGGCCAATCGCTGCGAAGACCGCGGCAATCAGTGACCAGATCGACGCTGTGAAAAACTTGCGATCAATGAGGAACGCGGAGATCGCCGCGAGAATCATGCAGGTGAAGATGTATCCCCGCTCCACGATGATCAGCCCGTGCAGCAGGTAACCGTTGAGCTCCAGCGCGAGACTGCCCGCGAGCAGTTCCTGCATCGACTTTCCCCCAGCGGCGAAGAACGCGCCCTGGGTCATGTTGAAGCCCCACGCCGCGATCGCGGGGAATAATCCGATCGCTACGGCCGGGGCATGGCGGGCTTCTGAGGCGGCAAAGGCCTGCGCGGTGATGATCACGCCGATCCACAGCACGATCGCCACGCCCGCTTCAATTGGCACGAGGCTTTTCACCACGGCCACGCTGCCGGTCAGACACAGCACCGTGATCACAACGCCGTTCAGCGTCGAGTATCCGGCCCGCGCGCCGAGCGATTTCCAACCGGGATGACCGATGTAGATCGTCGTGGGAAAACAGCTGCCGAACAGGCACGCGCTGAGCGTACCGATGCCGTTAGCGGCCAGCGACGATCGCGTATCGTACCGGTCGCCGCTCGCTTCGGCCGATTCGATGTTCTGCAGGCTGCCGACGACATTGAACAATCCCATCGGAACAATGACCGACAGATGACCGAGCCAGCGCTCGGGCGTCGAGAGCGCTGCCCACACCACATCGCCGACAAACTGCGGCGGCGCGAAGCCAATGGACTTCAGCGCTTCGGAAATCGCGGCGGGGTTCATCGCGCTCGACACCAGCCATGCCGGTGCTGCGGGCCACGCGATGTGGAGCGCCGTCACCAGCCACGCGACCGCCGCCCCGAGAATGACCGCGACGAATCCTCCGGGCAGGTGCCACGGAAAGGGTGCCTGTGCGAAGTATGTGATCAACACGACGGCCAAGGGCAGCATCGCGATCAGTGGCTGTTGAAAAATCTGCAGCGTGAATCCCATTGAGATAAAGCCGATGGCGATCCCCGCGAGTGTCGACAACAGCGCCGCGCGCGGAGTCCGCCAGCGGATCGCTTCCGCGACGAACGCCCCCCCGAATTCGATCAGCCCGCTGCCAAAGCAGGCGACCAACCCCATCTCCCACGCCTGTCGAGCCGCTTCCGATGAGGAAGCTCCCGCGGCCATTGCCTGCCGATAGACCGGAGCCATCACGAAGAACACAAACACCAGCAGTGACGGCGTGTTGATCCCATACGGCAGCGCGGTGACGTCATCACGGCCTTCGCGTTTTGCCAGTCTATGCGCTTGCCAGGCATAGAACAGATTGCCGATGAGAATGCTCACCGCCGCCCCGGGAAGAATCGTGCGCATCAACAGCGCCGTGTCTTCTCCCTGCATGCCGCACAGGTTGCTGCAGAGGATGACAATCAGCAGCAGTTGCACGAGGTTGTCGATGAACAACCCGAAGAAACCGTCGAGGTCGTGGCTTACAAACAGCGGCAGAGAACGTGTTTTCATGCTGCGAAGCGTAGTCAACCCGCCGCGACGATTCCAGCGCCGGAGAGATCGCCGGTCATGATGCGTCGGCGGGTTGCGTAGTGATCGAGATGTCGGTTACCATCCGTCCACGCCACAGGCCGCGCAGGCCTTCGTGCCGTGATGATTTTTTGCTCCGACTGTCACTTCCCCCTCGGCATGGACTCCGGGACGTTTTGCCTCGTGAAATCAAGCAGCCGTCGGCTGATGTCCACGGTTGATTGCGGATGGGCCAATCCGATGAGCGTCCCCTGGTGGCGGCGGTGGGCTTGCGCGACCTCCGGTTCGGTGCCGATGCGATCACGCCGGCGCGATCGCAGTTCGTCCTCCCCGACAACAATTCAATTCACGGCACTTGAACAGCGCGACCTGCTCGCGGGATTCACGCCCGGCAACCTGCTGATCAATACGGTCGGCATCGGGACCACGCTCGATGCAGCCGCGACGCCGGTCGCGATCCGCGAATATGGCGTCGATGATGTGAACGCGCCGACGACCGCTACGCTCGTCAACACAGTCGCCGCGCCGTCTGCCAACAGCGGGAATAACGCGGGCAATCTCACCGACAGCGGGTTAATCGCGAGTCACGGTGCGCTCAATCTCTCGGTCGATGCCGAACGAGTCTCACTGACCGGATTCGATGCCCCAGCGGGCTTAGCCAACGTCGCTTCCACCGATGCTATCTCGAACAATCGCGTTGTGGGAACGCTGACGGCCGACGGACAACTCACGCGTGATCTCTATGCCGATGCGTTCAGCGGCACCGGGATTCGCGCCGCAATTTCGAGCTCATCGACTTCGCACTGGATCGCCGGCGGCAATGGTCTGCGTTACGGATCCGCGGGCACCTCTGCCAACATCACGACTCTATTGACACCACGGTCGGCGACCGTCGTCACCGATGTCGCGGGAAACCAGTTTCTGACGGGTGTCACTAGTGGGACGGTCTTCATCTGGACGTTGCCACGTTCCCTGCCGACTTCCACAGTTGGCGCGCAGACGCTGACATTGCCGGGCATCAGCAACGATCTCGCTGAAGTCGTCATGTTGGATCGATCGCCCACGCGCGGCGCGACCAACCTGGGCGGGCTCGATACCATTTATGTCACTAACGGACAGGGGACCGCCGCGGGATCGATCACGAAGTACGAGTGGACCGGCACCGCGTGGACTCAACGCGGCGTGCGAACGTTTACGAATGGTCTGAACGGGTTGACAGCACGCGTGACCCCCACGGGCGCAGTTCAGTTCTTTGTAACGACGCGCGTGGGCACGGGCCCCGGGGATAATCAGCTCCTCACCCGCACCGACACCGCCGCGTTCGGCAGCGATATGTCCTCCGGCCCGTACACGGTGCTGGCATCAGCCGGGCCTGGGTTTGCGTTTCGAGGACTTGCGTTCGCTCCCGACGAGGCGGTGGAATCCCCTTTGACGTTGAATTCAACCGGCGTTGTCAATGCCAGCGGTGTACCAGTCACGCTGATCGGCAACGTCACGCACGCCAACGGGTCCAGTTTCAAAAACGGATCGCTGGAAGTCACGGGGGCAGCCAGCGGCGACACGCTCTCGATCTCCAATCTTCCCGGACAGATCACAACTAGCGGCAATGACGTTCTCTATAACGGCGCCATCATCGGGACGGTCACCGGCCGCAACGACGCCACCGCGTTACGCATCGACTTCAACCCGCGTAACAGCCCCGATGATGTGACGACGGCGATGGTCTGTCAGCTGGTGAAGCAGATCCAGATGACAACCACGTCCACAGATTCGAGTCGCAATCTGACGTTCACGCTCCGTCAGGCAACGAATCATAAATCCGTGACCGATTCGACCAGCACCACAGTCACCGTCGGGATTAACCACGCACCGACGCTGATTCAGCTCAACGCGGCGGTCATGAGCCTCCCTGAAGATCGCAGCACGGCCGCATCGATTCCGCTGGGAGATCTGGTGATCTCGGATGATGCCTATGGTGCCAACCAACTCGTGCTGTCGGGAAGTGATGC
>DASRYX010000216.1:0-2360 GCA_035686985.1 Planctomycetaceae bacterium
GGTCCAGCGGATGGAAGAAATTCCGCTGCACAACGAGCAGGGGAACTTTTCGTTCCTGAAGGATGTGGCGGAACCGAAGGATGCTTCGTTCATCCAGAGCAACGTGGTTCGCGTGAACGGCCGGCGGCAGGTGTATGTGCCCGTCTATCGCCAGCGCGGAGCCAGCACGTTGACGGTCGTCGACACGATCAAGAAGGGCCTGCCCGACATGCAGGCCCGACTCACCAAACCTGAGATCAATCTCAACCTGGTGATGGACCAGTCGGTGTACGTCCGCAGTTCGATTCATGCCCTCGTCGAGGAAGGGATCCTGGGGGCGATCCTGTGTTCGCTGGTGATCCTGCTGTTCCTGGGACAGTGGCGGATGACGCTGATCGCCGTCATCACGATTCCGCTGTCGGTGCTGGCGGCGGTCGCGTGCCTGCACATGTTCGGCCACACGATTAACGTGATGACTCTGGCCGGCCTCGCATTGGCGATTGGCCCGCTCGTCGACAATGCGATCATCTGCCTCGAAAACACCCATCGGCACATGTCGCGGGGGGTCAACGTCCACGAGGCTTCGTACCTGGGGTCGAGTGAGGTGGCGTTGCCTGCCCTCGTCTCGACTTTATGCACGTTCCTGGTGCTGATGCCGCTGCTGCTCGTACCCGGCATGGGAGATTTCCTGTTCGGCCCGATGACGGCGGCGGTGTTCTTCGCAATGGTGGCGGCGTTCCTTCTATCGCAGTCGCTGGTCCCTTCGTTCAGCGCGTATCTGCTGAAGCCGCACGCGGACCATCATCACGGGGCGTCGAGGAGCTGGATCGCCAAGGCGTTCGCGAGGTGGGAAGGAGTGATTGGCCGGGCGATTGCGCAGTACATCCTCGCGCTCGATTTCGTGCTCCGGTGGCGGAAGGCGACGATCGTCGCATGCGTTCTGACGCTGTGCGGAGTGCTGGCATTCTTTGGACCGCGTCTGCGTCGCGAGTTCTTCCCGATCGTCGACGCCGGCGCGTTTGAAATCGCGGTCCGGGCGCCGACGGGCACGCGGCTCGAAGAAACCGAGAAGTGCATCGCTCTTGTGGAAAACTTCATCAAGAAGTCGGTTCCGGATCACGACCTGGAAATGGTGATTACGCAAATCGGCGTCTCGCCGGATATTTCTGCGGCGTACACCCCTAATGCCGGACCGATGGACGCCATCGTCAAGGTGCAACTCAAACCGCATCGCAAGCAATCGGCCCAGCATTACGTCTCGCTGCTGAGGAAAGGCTTCCGTGACGATCACAGCTTTTCGCAACTTGAATTTTCGTTCGATTCGGGCGGCATGATTTCGAGCGCCCTGAACGAAGGAAAGTCGTCGCCGATCAACATCCGCATCACGGGCAAGAGCACCGAAGTGACGATGAAGGTCGCCGAGGCAATCAAGCGCGACCTGCCGCAGGTGAACGGCGTTGTGGATGCCCGCATCATCCAGCGGCTCAACTATCCGCAGCTCACGATCACCGTCGACCGCACGAAATCGGCCGAACTGGGGCTCACGCAGCAGGACGTGATGAAAAACGTGATCGCCGCCTGCAACTCCAGCATCTCGTTCAACAAGAAGAACTTCTGGATCGATCCGGTCTCCAAGAACCAATACTACGTCGGGGTGCAATATCCGGAAGAGGAGATCCACTCGATCGAGTCGCTGCTGGATATTCCGATCACCAGCCCCAAGCAGCCGACGCCGGTGCCGCTGCGGTCGGTGGCGTCCATCTCGCGTTCGACGGTTCCGTCGGAAATCACGCACGCGAATATCCAGTCGACGGTCGATCTCACGGTGGGTGTGGATGGCCGGAGCCTGGGTGAAGTCGCCGACGACATCGGGACGCTGATGGACAAATACGGCCAGCGCGACGCCGATGGGAACTGGGCGACGTTCGATCCCGCGCATCCCGGCGAGAAGAAGCCGCTGACCGGCTCGAAGATTACGCTGGCGGGCGAATACGCCAAGATGCAGACGACTTTCGGCAGCCTGGCATTTGGCCTGGTTCTCGCGTCGCTGCTGATGTACTTCCTGATGGTCGCGCTCGACCGCTCGTACGTGGTGCCGTTGACGGTCATGTTGACGGTCCCGCTGTCGATCGCGGGCGTGCTGCCGGTGCTGTACTACACGGGCACGTCGCTGAATGTGCAGTCGCTGCTGGGCATCATTTTCGTGATCGGCATCAAGGTGGCGAATACGGTGCTGATGACCGACTTCGCGCAGGAGCTGCGCCGGCATGAAGGTTTGTCGCCGACCGAAGCCATCCGCAAGGCGGCGGCGGTTCGTGTGCGCCCGGTGACAATGACGGCGCTCGCCGCGTTCTTCGCGATGATTCCCGCAGCCCTGTCGC
>DASRYX010000217.1:0-5231 GCA_035686985.1 Planctomycetaceae bacterium
CCCTGCACGTAGACACCGTAACGCTCGGCGGTGAGCCACGGCATCAATCGGCGGACGCAGTTCTGCAGCATGCGGTAACTGGTGAAAAGCACGAACGCACGGCCCTGCGTCCACTCCAGATACCGCCGCACGCGTTCGCACACGGCGAGGTCGTACGCCTGCGGTTCGGTGCCGGGGTCAGGCATGTTCTCAGCGAGGACCAGCTTCACCTGCTCACGGAAATTGAACGGACTGTCCAGCCGCAGTTCGCTGGCCTTCGTCAGCCCGAGCCGATGCCGGATGAAGTCGAAATTGCGTTGGCCTACGGCAAGCGTGGCACTGGTCAGGATCGCCACATCGACCTTATTAAACAGTTCGTCACGCAGAACGGGGCCCACGTCGATCGGTGCGGACATCAACTTGGTTCGCGTGCCGTCCTGACCAAACGCTTCGATCCAGTAGACGTTGTCCGGCGGGTTCTGTTGCAACCAGGCGAGGAGCGAATCGGCCCAGCCGGCGCAGCGATCTGCCGCCGCGAGGTACTCGATTTTTTCCTCTTCCTTTTGCAGGCTCTGTGCGAACTCGAGGATCGCTGCTGCGAGTTGTTTCAGCGAGGGGGTGAGGCGGTTATCGATGTCCGGCGGCGCGCGCAACCGGCCGTTCTGTGGGCAGCGTGTCTCACGGAGCTCTCGCAGATCATCGAACAGATTTCGCGCGAGTTGCCGGGATTGCGACACGAGCCGCTGCAATTCATGCGTGTTCGGCCGCGCGAGCAAGCCCTTTTGCTGCCGCTCGTTGAACAGCCGGTTGAGCAGGTAATCAATCTGCCCACCGGTGAGGGACAACCCGAGATGATCCGCGGCGACCTGCTCGACCGTGTGGGCTTCGTCGAAGATCACCACGTCGTAATCGGGCAGAACGGACGCCCCCTGTCGCCGCAGTGCGAGATCGCTGAAGAACAACGCGTGGTTTACCACCAGCACGTCGGCGTTCCAGACCCGCCGCCGCGACTTGTAGTAGAAACAGTCGTCATATGTCGGACAATTCTTGCCGAGGCAGTTGCCGTGTTCGCTCTTCGATTCATCCCACACCGAGGGCAATGGTTTAAACGGCAGATCGGAGAGGCTGCCGTCGGCGGTTTCGTTGGTCCAGCGGACGATCTCGCTGAGCTGGTCGAGTTCCTCGGGTTTCGAGAACAACGCTGCGGCACGGGTGAGTGCCCCTTTGGTTCTGCGCAGACTGAGATAATTCGACCGGCCCTTCACCAGCACGGCGGAGAACTCGACCGGCAGGACCGCGTTGAGGAACGGGATGTCGCGCGACATCAACTGTTCCTGCAGGCTGATCGTGTGGGTCGAGATCACGATCTTCTTGCGCGGCTGACCTTCGCCCTGACCGGCGGTCGCAGCGAGAATCGCCGGGACGAGGTATGCAAAACTCTTGCCCGTTCCGGTGCCCGCTTCGACGAGCAGGTGTTCCTTGTTCGCGATGGCGTGCTCGACCGCGGCGGCCATTTCCAGCTGCTGCGGACGACTTTCGTACGCCCCCAGCCGCTGAGCAATCCGCCCCTCGGGCCCCAACACTGATTTCGACTGCGACTCCACTGGCATCACCCGCGTCCCTGCTCCTGAGGTTCAATCCGCGGATTGAATCGGCGTCAGCGTCAATTTCACGATCCGGAAATAACCGCCGTAGGAATTGATGCCTAGTCCACGCAACCCCGATGTACCACCGCGGCGGGACGACAAACGCGAGAAGTCACCCTTCCAGTCGACAATGGTCATTCCGTCCGCTGTTACGTGGACGGCACCCTTTCGGACAGTGACCACAATGTCCACGGGCCGACCGCGATCAAAAAGGTGACCTTCATACTTGGACTCGTTTTCATTGGCGGGTTTGCCATCGATCAGCGACAAACCGCTGATGGTGCCCAGCCATCCATCGATCACCAGTTCGACACGATGCTCACCACACACCAGGCCGACTGTAAATTCCCCTTTCAGACCGGGGCGGGCACGGGATACCGACACCTCAAGTTGATATTCCTCCGGGACATTCACAGGCAGCCCCTGAGGCTCATCCGCTCGTCCTGCCGAGGAAAGCACATGGTTGCGCAATTCCCAACTCGCGGCCTTCTTGCGGTTCGTCGAACCGAGGCGGGCGAGAACATCGATTGGCTCACCCAAATCAGCGCGGTTGGCCGTCGGCGGCGCGGCGCCCGCATGGGATTCCGACGTCGTATCGGTCGCGCTTGCCGTTGTCGGCTGTTCCCCCGATTTCATCCACATGATGAGCCCGACGGCCACAATCATGATGACACCCAGCGCCAAGGCAATCTCCCGAGTGCCGAAACTCCGTCGCGGTGTCGGTACCGGCAGTGCCGCGGTCTGGCCAAGCATCGCCGTGGTCTCTGCTGACGTCTGCGCGGCAGCAGCGGGCGCGGCATCCAGCAACGCCCGGACAGATTGGGCCAGGCGCGTCAGTTGGTTCTCAACCGGCGGCGTGAATGCATCTAACCAGTGAGTGTTGCTCAGCGCGTACTCGAGGGCACCGTCGGGGGGAACATTTTCGATTCGCAGAGGCAACACCGTCTGGCCACGGCTGATGGCCCGCTCCACTTCTCGACGCACCTGTGCTGAGGCGTTCGCATTGCCGGAGAAGATGAGCACCATCATCCGCGATGCGTGAATTCCCTTGACGATCGCCGCTCCCCACTCATCACCGGGAAGAATGTCGCGCGGGGCAATCCAGCAACGGACGCGATGCTTTTCGAGAACTGCGCACGCGGCGTCGGCCCACTGCTTGTCTTTCGACGAGTGACTTAGAAAGACGTCATAGACGGGACCATTTGCTGCGCCCATGATCCTCTCAAGTGGGCAAACCGTTGATTTATCACCGGAGCGATCTCCGTCGCCAATCGTACCACAGTCAGCAGGGCCAGAAAGGGTCCGGACGAAAGTTGATCACCCCGAAACTTCGCAGGTGATGCATCCGAGGCTCTCGTTTCTCATAAGAGACTCGAACGATTCACGTGCAGACCATCGCGACACGCGCATAGGCGTACACGCAGCTGCGATTCCTCTTGTTCGGAATCATCACGGCGACTACAACCCCGGCCGTTTGAAGTGAAAAAGTCTCGGGCAGGCGGGGGAATGGATTACCAGCTTAAGCCGCTGGGGAAGACGTGTTCGGCGACCGGGCAACCGCTCGCGCCGGGGAGTGTCTGCCATTCCGTGCTGATCGAACGCCAGGGACAGTTCGTGCGGCTGGATTATTCGGCCGCCGGGTGGAAAGGTCCGCCGGAGAACGCCATCGGGCATTGGATGACGGAAGTCCCGGTGGTGAAAAATGCCGGAGCGCAGCGCGTCGATCCGGATGCCCTGCTGCAATACTTCGAGCAGTTGTGCGAGGAAGCCAGTCCGAGTCAGGAAGCGAATACGTACGTCTCGGCGCTGCTGCTGCTGAAGCTCAAACGCCTGAAAATGGACGATGTGCGACGTGATGACGACGGCGAATGGCTGATCCTCAGCGGCGTTCGCGGCGAAGGTCCGTTCGAGATCCGCAACCTGGAAATGCCCGATACGGATCTGATCGCGCTGCAGCAACAATTGAGAGCATCTCTGGCAACGGAGTGGTCCGCATGAACCGTTGCCAGATGAAAGGATCGCCCGGAAGCCCAGGGATTACTATCCCTGGGTCTCTTCGCGCGTTCCTTTTCGCACTGCTGCTCATCGCCCCGCTCGGCTGCGCCGGTCTCCGCGGGATGGCCTTGCAGCGTGATCCCAGCGCGAATACCAAGTGCGTGCTCGGCCAGGACCCCACGCTCGAAGAGGTCGTCGCGGTTGTTAACGCCAACGTCGACAAGATTCAAAGCTGGAAAGCCGACAACGTTAAAATCTCCGCCAACAACGGCGGCATCAGCATGCCCGTCAGCGGGCACCTGTATGTCGAACGGGAACATCGGCTACGACTGGAAGTCACTTCGATCGCGGGCAAAGAAGTCGATTTCGGTTCCAACGACGACATCTTCTGGATCTGGTCACGACGAGGCAACGGTCCCAATCCACCGGTGTACTACGCCTCGCACAATGACCTGGATCTCGCACAGAAGCAGTTTCCGATTCCGTTTGAGCCGAAGTGGCTGATGGAAGCGCTCAGCATTGCTCCGCTCACGACCGAAAACGTCCGGATGGATTCCGCGCCAGGAATCGCCGAGATCGTGCTGACGTCGGATCACGTGCTGCCGAGCGGTCAACCGGTCCGCAAGATTGTGAAGATCGATTCCTGTCGGGGACGTGTGATCGAACACAGCACCTATGACGCCAACAACCATCCCCTTGTCCGCGTGCGGATGAGTGATCACCGGCTCGACAAAAACACCGGCGCCCTGCTGCCGCGGTATGTGAAGCTCGATTGGCCGCAGCAGGAAATGTCGATGGAAATGAACCTCGGCATGATCGAAGTGAATCCGACCTCGATTCCGTCGGCCGTCTGGCAGCCGGAAATCAAAGGGGCGCAGATGGTCAATCTCGGCGGACCACCGGGACGGCGACCGCGGCCGACGGTCACGGCCGACCATCCCGCGGCACGCTCCCGCACAGCGCTGGTTCGTCCGGAAGAAGTCTCGCCGATCCGCGCGATCGAGGAGGAAGATCCGTTGGCCGATGCGCCGGAGTTTGAACTCCCGCAGATGGACCGCCGGACTTCCAGCGGCGTGCAACTGCAGGAACCGGAGTTTGCGTCGCCTTATGATGCGGAGGCACCCGCGGGCCGCGCGAAGCTCAACGACTGGCCCGAGCCGTCTGAATTCTCGCCGCCGTAAGCGTGTTCTCTAATAGCATCGCGATGGTCATCGGGCCGACACCGCCGGGCACCGGCGTGATTCGTTCTGCGATCGCGCTCACGGGTCCATAAGCCACATCGCCGACCAGTTTACCGTTCACGCGGTTGATGCCCACGTCGATCACGGTCGCGCCGGGTTTCACCATGTCGGCGGTGATGAACTCCGCCTTGCCGATCGCTGCGATCAGAATGTCTGCCTGCTTCGTGATGCTTGCCAGATCTTTGGTCCGGCTGTGGCAGATCGTCACCGTGGCGTCGGCGGTTTCGCCCTTCTGCACGAGCATCATGCCGATCGGCTTGCCGACGATTTCGCTGCGGCCGACCACCACGACATGCGCTCCGGCCGTCGGCACGGCGTACTCCTGCAACAGCACCTGAATGCCGTGCGGCGTACACGGCAGGAACCGCGG
>DASRYX010000218.1:0-7608 GCA_035686985.1 Planctomycetaceae bacterium
TTCCTTGATGTTCGCGAACGCCGTCTGGGCCTCCGGATCGGACTCCGAACCGAAGTTCGTCGCGGTTCCCAGCACCGGCACGGCGACCTGCCGCACGAAGAGAATCAGGAGTTCCGCCTTGTGTTCCTTGGCGTTTTCCAGCGCGAACTTCAACAGCTTCGGATTGCCGCGGGTCGCCGTGAGGAACCGCGACTGCGGCACATAAGTCCCTTCCACCGTTTCCGCCACCGCTGGGGCGGTGGGTTCGGTGACGACGGCCCAGAACTGCTCGGCTCCCTTCCAGACCCGGCCGATCGCATGCCGCTGCTGCGTCACCCAGCGAGTCCCGAGGCCAATCGCGACAAAGGAGCTGGCGAAGATCAAGGCGTGCGGTTTTTCCCAGGCGATCGTCACCCAGATGGCGGACATCAGCACGGCGATCGCGGAGATGCCGATCCGTTCCCACCGCGACAACGGCAGGTCATAACTCAGGGCACAACTGCCCAGATTGACGGTCACCGCGCCGACGACGCCGATGGCATACAGATCCGCCAGTTGACCGACATCGGGTAACACCAGCACCGTCACGAAGGGGATGATAGTCCCCACCAGTAGCGCCCACGCCGGCATGCCGTAGCTGTTCAGCTTGATCACGAACTTCGGCAGTTCGCGATCCTGCGCCATCATGTATTGAATGCTGACGAGCGCGGTCACCGAGGTGTTGACCGCCGACAGGAGCAGCATCGCAAAGATGACGGCCGCGACCGCACCGAACCACGGGGCCACGTAATACTCGGCGAGCAACCGCAGCATGTCATCGCGGTGTGCCGTGTAGGCGTTCTCGGGATTGCCATCACCGAGCACCTCGAGGGGAACCGCAGACATCGCCGCGGTGAGGATCAGGTTCAAGACGACGATTTCAATCAGCACCGGCCAGATCGATCTCCTGGCCGTCTTGTCGACCGGCTCGACCATGATCCCGGTCATGTTGGCGACGGCTTCCACGCCAGAAATCGCCAGAATGATCGCGGTGAACTGTGACCACCACACGCCGACGTGTCCATCGGGGGCGGTCACGTGCGCTTCTCCCAGCGAAGGAAAAGCAGCCACGCCGACAACCGCGCTGAACAGAATTGTCAACACGGCGGCAATGATGGCCAGCACGCCCGATTTGGTCGGGCCGAAGATGTTGATGATTCCAATGATCGCAATGCTCGCTGCCGCCCAGAATCCGGCGTAGGGCACATCGAGATAGTGAAAGGCCTCCAGTGCCGAGAGCGACGCGGTCACCACGTAATCGGCACACAGCAGGAGCGCCCCCACCATCGCGAGCAGTTGGGATTTGCGCTTCGCGGACGAATACACGCCGCCACCGTCAGGATACAACCGGCAAACGACCGAGTACGCCCAGCCGACGGCGAGGAGCAGAACGGACATTGCCAGCATGAACCACAGCGACGCATGCCGCGTGTAGAAAAAGCAGATGCCGATGACATACAGACGGCTGGTTCCCCAGTCGCCGAACAACATGGGGCCTGCATGATACCAATGCAATTGCCGCGGCCGATGGCCCGTCGAGAGCATGAACAGCGTACTTTCGGAGACGCAACACGGACGGGCCGGACGAGGTGAGCTTCCACGTAGAAGCCGGAAATCGGGACACTTCACCCGCGTCTTAATCGGGATCGATGCCGCCGCCTCGAACGCTTACGAGGTTAGCTGTCGGGCTCGGGGTCGAGATGTTCCCCTACTGAGTCGCCTCAGATTCGCCCCAAATGAGTGGTTCCCCCGTTCTGCAGGTTTGCTACAGACTCAGCGACCGTCAATGAGCACAGTCCGTGACGACTGCGTCTCTGGGGGGACATTATAACGAGACCGTTACGATCGCCAAGCGACTCCGTCGACGGGAAATCAGCGCACGGGCGTCAACGCGAATGCAGTGCGATACGGTTCCCTTCGCTGTCAATGACAACGGCGCGAAACCCATGCGGGCCAATCGAGTGAGCCGGCTGCACAATCTTGCCGCCATGCTTCGAAACCGCGTTGACGGCCGCGTCGAGCCGCCCGTTGCAGTTGAAGTACAGCAGCGGACCGTCGGCGGACGGCTTCATCTCGGGCATCACCACAAGGCATCCGCCGTTGTCGTTCCCTTCGTGCGGCAACACGCCGAACGCGGTGTCGCCAAACTGGTCTTTGGGAATCGTCTGCCCCAGCACCGCCGAATAAAATGCGAGCGCCCGATCGAGATCGACACAGGGGATGTCACACCAGACGACTTGATTGGGCATGGGGAGCGTCCGTAAACAGAATTGTTCTGAAGGCCAGTCTACTCGCGATCCAATCCAAAACGCAGATCGCGACGGCGATGCCGAAGGACGATGATGTGCACCTTGTCTGGTTCAAGTCGATAGTACACCCAATAGGGAAACCGATGCAGGGGGATGCCCCGGACTCCTTTGACGATTTCTCCCGGTCGATGCGGGGCGGAGATAATCCGTTTCACCGCCTGCTGGAATTCATCTCGAAATGAGAAGCCAAGCCCGGATTGGCGTACTTCATAGTATTCGGCTGCTGCTATCAGCTCTCTTTCGACGGCCGGGTGGTAGCTGACGCGCATCGCTCAAGCGCCTCGTTTAATTCGGCCATCACTTCGTCGTGTGCAAGCTCAGCAACTTGCCCGGAGTCGAGCTCTTCACAACGCTGACGCAATAGATCGTGCAATTGATCATCGTTCTCCGGCTCAATTACGAAATCGTCGATGCTCGACCAGAGCGCATCGGCAAACTGTAGGCGCTCTTCAGCCGGCAATTGCAATGCTGCGCTTAAAAGTTTGGCAGTGGAGTCAGTCACGATATTCTCTCCTCACCAAGCATATTCCCTCGGGAAAGGGAATAGCAACCGCATCCATGATCTCACGCCGGGGCTTTCGCCGCCTCCTCCGCTTTGCGGGCGGTGAGCATTTCCAAAATCGCGGGGACCGCGGTGGCGACGGGCAATTTGCGTGCGTCAGCTTCCCAGCGCCATTTGACTTCGATGACGCCGTCCTTCAGTCCCTTGCCGCCGATCACCACGCGGAGTGGGATGCCGATCAGGTCCGCATCCTTGAACTTCACGCCCGGGCGTTGATCGCGGTCATCCAGCAGGACATCGATTCCCGCGGCCTGCAGTTGCGCATAGATCGCTTCGGTAACCTTCGTGGTTTCCTCTTCGGCGACACCCAGCGGGCAGAGAATCACGGAATACGGCGCGACGCTCAGCGGCCAGATGAGGCCATTCGCGTCATGCCTGGTTTCGGCGAGACCGGCGATGATGCGGTTCACGCCGATGCCGTAGCAGCCCATGATGATCGGCTGCCGGTTCGCGTTTTCATCGTCGAACACCGCGTCGAGCGACACCGAATATTTGGTGCCGAGCTTGAAGACATGCCCGACTTCGATCCCGTGGACGAGTTCCAGCGTCCCGTCGCCGCGCGGTGACGGATCGCCCGCGGCGGCGTTGCGGAGATCGTGGGTCGTCGTCAGCTGATAATCGCGGCCGATGTTCACGCCGGTGAGATGGGCATCGGCTTCATTCGCCCCGGTGATCGCGTTGGCGATGGCCGGAACGTCGTGATCGGCGATCACATCGCACTTGATCCCCACGGGTCCGGCGAACCCGACCGGAGCGCCCGTCACCTTGAAAATGGTGCCCGTGTCTGCGAGTTCGAGCGACTTCGCCCCGACGGCCCGACGGATTTTGTTCTCGTTCGCTTCATGATCACCACGAAGCAGAACGGCGACCGGTTTTTCATCCGCGAGATAAATCAGCGTCTTGATCATCTGCTGCGGCTGACATTTCAGCATTTTGCAGACAGCATCGATGCTACCAACGTTCGGCGTGCTGACTTTCTTCAATTCCGCGGCGTTCGCCGGAGTCGTGAGCGCCGGCGTTTTCCGGCCCGTTTCGGCCCGTTCAAGATTCGCCGCGTAACCGGTCCGCTTGCAGTGCACGATCTGATCTTCCCCGTTGTTCGCGGGGATCATGAACTCGTGCGACGCATCGCCGCCGATCGGACCGCTTTCGGCTTCTACCGGCAGGTAATCCAGTCCGCACCGCGCGAAGATCCGGCAGTACGCTTTGTACATCTTCTGGTACGTGTCATTCAGCGATTCCACATTGGCGTGGAAGCTGTACGCGTCCTTCATCAGGAATTCGCTGGTCCGCAGCACGCCGAACCGCGGGCGTTCCTCGTTACGGAACTTGATCTGAATCTGATACAGCGTGATCGGCAACTGCCGGTAACTGCTGATGTGCTTCGACACGAGGTCGGTGACGACTTCTTCGTGTGTCGGTCCGAGCGCGAGATGCACCGTGCGGTCGCCACGCTTCACATCGAACTTGATCAGCACGTTGCCGAACGCTTCCTTGCGGCCGGTGCGTTCGAACAGATCGATCGGCTGCAGCGCGGGCATGAAGAGTTCCACTCCACCGGCGGCATCCATCTCCTCACGGACGATTGCTTCGGCTTTCTTGAGCGCTCGCAGACCCAGCGGCAGATAGGTGTACGCCCCCGCCATCAGCTGGCGGATGAGGCCGGCCCGCAGCATCAGTTGATGGCTCGGGACTTCCGCATCCGAGGGGACTTCCTTCATCGTGGGAATGAACGTCTGCGACCAGCGCACGGGCGACTCCTTTCGGGGATGATGTCAACGAGGCCGGATTCTAACGGAGAACGCCCGAAAGAGAGAAGCGCAACCAGCCCGGAGCGCCAACGACGGGTCGCTGTGAGATTTCGTCGAACATGATTGCGTCGCGACTCAGGAGACCCGTCGCTGGCGCTCCGGGCTCGTTACAACATCATCGCATCGTCACCGCGTTGATGAACGCTTGCGCGGTCGCACTGAGTTTCTCGCCGCGGCGGGTCCAGACGGCGAGTTCGCGGGCGGGAGGACGGCTCTTGATGCCGAGTTCGAATTTCAGCACATCGTCCGGCAGCCCCATGTCGAGGACCAGGCCGACTGCGGCACCACTTTTGACGACCGAGGCCACCGAGGCGTAATTGTCGACGACAATCCGCGTGCAGTTGGGGGCGGGTCGCGGCAGATGACCGAGCACGCCGTGCAGATCCGAACGAATGATGCAGATGTCGGCGTTCGCGAGCTCGGTCCACTCGACCTTGCGGCCTTCATTGAGCCGGGCCCGCGTGTAGTCCCCGCAGCCGCCCTTCGCCGCAATCAGGACGGTTTCCAATCGTCCGTCGATCGAAAAGTGGTCGAGGTCCTTCGGCATCCCGTCGACCGGGACGCCACCAATCGCGATCTCAATCTCTTCCCGGCGCAACGACCAGAGAATCTCGTCGAGGGATGATTCCCGGAGTTCGAGATCGACGTCGATCGGCTTTGGGTCGGTGGTGTTATGCTTGGGTCGACCGCGGTGCTGGAGCAGGAAGTCTCGCACCTTCGGGCCGAGGAATGCGGTCATCACGCGGTTCGTGGTGCCGATGCGAAGGACTTCCCGCCGCGTGACGAACGGCCCGGCTGCATGGGCATCGAGCACGCGGCGGGCGTAATCATAGGCGCGATCACCGTCATCGGTGAGTTTCAGCGTGTTGCCGTTGATCAGCCGCCGATTCCAGCGCTCGGGGCCGCGCAGGCGTTCGAGCGTCATCTTGCAGTAGGAGGGCGACCACGAGACTTCATCCCAGACCTGATTGAGCGACTTCCAGCCGCCGCGTCGCAGGACTTCGACAATGTCACGGTAGCACTGCAATTCGGCGAGTGTCGCGACGGCGTCCGGCGACGGTTTCTGCCGGGAAGCAACAGTGCGAGGCATCGAATGTCTCCGAGGGCGGTGTCACTGATTGTGACAGGTTCGGCAGAAATGTCACACTCTTTTTTGAATCTCTGTTTCTTTTCCTCCGCGGGGATTTACACAACGTTCATCAAACAGCTACCGTAACGAGCATGTTCTCCGGGCGGCCCTCAAGGATGTCTCGCCGCCCTCTTCCTCGTTCGTGAGCGGCGCACACCGCAGTCTGAAGAGCCTGCGGTGCGCGCCGGGCACGCCGGGAAATGACGCCCGCAGCCCATGGGCCGAATGGGAGCTGCGAAGGCGTGCGACAGGAAGTCGCTTGGTGTCGTTCTTGCCCGGCGGCTCTTCGGAGCGGGTGGGAACGCGTCGGTGCAGGTTTGGGTGCGCTGCGATCCTATGTGAGCCGCGTCCTTCGCGTGGCATCGCAGCACGACGTCCGTGTGTTGCTTGCGTCTGCGTGAGTTGCCTTGAGATCGCCGAGTGGCTCGGCGGTCGTGACGACTGAACCGTTCTTTGCCCGATGCTGCGAACCTTCGAGACAGGTCAAAGCCGAAGGTCCGCGCACTGTCGCCGGATTCATCGCGCCTCTGGCGACAGTTCTCTCTCTTCGTGCGCAAAAGGAAGTGCCCGTCGTGATCAAGAAATCCCCCCACGGTGGTTCGGATTTGAATTCGGTCAACGCTTTGGAACTGGGCTGGTGGCAATCCGGCCAGACCCCGTTTGGCTTCGCCCCGCGTTCGGCGGAAGCTGAGAAATCGCCGGAAATCGTGCACTATGACGGTGACGGCCATCTGCTCACGATCGCACCGACCGGGTGGGGCAAAGGCCGGGATGTCATCATTCCGACGTTGCTGACCAGCCGCCGGTCACTGATCGTCCTCGATGTCAAAGGCGAGCTTTATTCGGTGACGGCGCGGCATCGACGCGCGCTCGGGCAGCACGTCATCGGGATTGATCCCTTTAACACCGTGCTGAAGAAAAGCGACGGTTTGAACCCGTTCGATCTGCTCAAGCTGCCCGGTGCCGACATCGAGTCGGACGCCTGCATGCTCGCGGGCATGCTATCCGCGGGCAACACGTCGTCGCGCGACCGCTTCTGGGATCTGCACGGTACCGGTTTGCTCAGCGGCTTGATTGCCCACTTCGGCGGTTACGCCGAGGAGGACAAACGCAGCCTGCTGTCGGTTCGCGATGTCCTGCTCAGCGATGATCCGATTGTCGGCGTGGCCCGTGTCGCCGATGAGATGAACGAGCTGGAAGAGAAGTCGAAGATGGCGTACCGCGAACTCTGCGGGTTCATGAACCAGGCCGAACGCGATACTCGGCCGAGCGTGCTCGCCACCACTACGTCGTATCTCAAACCGTTCGGCAGCGAACAGTTGACCGATGCGGTGGCCGAGTCGTCATTCGATCTGCAGGATGTCGTCGATGGTGACCCGCTGACGATCTACCTCATTTTTCCGGTGGAAAAACTGGTTTCGCACGCCGGATTGATGCGGATGTTGATCGGCACCCTGATGGCGGCGGTGATGCGGCGACGGTTCAAACCGATGTCGCGGACGTTGTTCATGCTGGATGAATGCGCCCAACTGGGCCATTTCGATCTGCTGAAACCGGCGGTGACTTTGCTCCGCGGGTTTGGTATGCAGTGCTGGTTGTTCTTCCAGTCGCTGCATCAGTTGAAAGGGGAATACCCGAACGACTGGCGGACCATCCTCGACAACATGGCCGCGGTGCAGGCGTTCGGCTTCAACAACCGGCTGATGGCCGACGACTGGGGCAACTTCTTCGGGATGGATGCCGAGACGCTGATGGACATCGAACCCGATGAACAATGGG
>DASRYX010000219.1:0-7816 GCA_035686985.1 Planctomycetaceae bacterium
TGCTGGCACAACGCGGCGTACTTCCGTTCCACATCATGCTGGTGGCAATGCTGGCGATCGGCGTCTGGGGACGCGACGCGTTTGCCGCCCGGTTACGGGATTTCGTCGCGGCGATGTTTGTCGCGATTGCCTTCGGTGTGATGGTCTATTCGTCGCGATCGCGGTATGCCCTCCCTCCGGAGGTCGCGATGGCTTATCTGCTGACGCTGTGCGGAATCATGTGGATCAGCTGGCGGCTTCATCGCAGCCGCGAGTTTCTTGCCACCGCGGGGTTGGTGAGTGTCGCGGCGGTGGCGCAGACCTCGCTGTCGCTGATGGTCCTGCTGCACAATCCGCGGGCGTGGGGACTGCTCGCTGCGGGGATGGTCTGCTTCGGTGCGGGGCTGGCGACATCTTATGTGAAGGCCCGCGAACGGCGGGTCACGGAGTCCGCTTGATGATTTTTGATCACTGAAAATGAACAACGCCGCGACGGTGATCCGTCGCGGCGTTGTTGTGTGTGATCCAGCGCTCCGCGTTACTGCGGCGCGGCTTCCTTAGCAGCCGGCGCTTCCGGCTTGTCGTCCGGTTTTTTGTCTTCCGGTTTCTTGTCGTCTTCGACCTTCGGCGTGTCTTCCTTCTTCGCCGCTTTCTCCGCGGTCTCGAGCTTCTTCTTGGTATCGTCGAGGTCCTTCTTCAACGCTTCCATCGCCTTCGCCGATTCTTCGGCGGCCTTTTTCAACTCTGCGACTTCGGTCTGGGATTTCTCCAGAGCGGCCTTCGCGTCGGTGGCATCTTTCTGCGCGACCTTCGCTGCGTCTTCGGCTTTCTTCTTGTCCGCCGCGGCGGTCTCCGCAGCGGTGGTGGCCTTCTTCGCGGCTTCGTCGGCTTGAGCGGCCTTCTTGTCGGCGGCGGTGGCTTTTTCGTTCGCCGTGTTCGCGGCCACGGTCATGTCCTTGGCCACGGCATCGCTCTTCACAGCCCGCTCTTCAGCGGTCTTCGCTTGAGCCAGAGCGGCGGCCGCTTCGTCTTTCGCGGCGGCGAGTTCCGCCTTCATCTTTTCCAGTTCACTTTTCAGCGCGACGACTTCGGCTTCAGCTCTCGTGGCATCCTGAGCCCGCTTCAGCGCTTCGGGATAAGTGAGCGGGAACTGGTAGCAGCAATTCGTTTGCGGCGCACACGGCCGACACACGGGGCGACCGGCAATGGCAGGGGTCGCAAAGGCGGCGAGAATAACAATGGGCATCAAACAACGGGGCATAATGGACACCTCAAGGTGGGATGGTCGGGGCGGGCAGACTCTACGCAGCATCCATGGCATGCGAGAGAATGTATCGATCCATCGGCGAATGTCACTGCGAAACTGTGCTGTCACCGCGATCGATCAAGTTGCCCGATTCCAGTCTGTCGGCACGTTCGGCACATTCGCTACGAACCGTCAAAGTTCCGCAAATGCAACGTGCCGTGTCACAGGGATCTTATCTCAGAAATGAGCACAATTCGACCGCTTGGCGTCTTTGACGATGATTTTCCGCAACATTGTTCAATGTGCCGGAAATGCCAGCCCGGGAATCGCTTCGACCGCCGGGTTCTCGCTTTGAAAATAACGCCGGGCGTGATCCCACTGAGCGGCGGTCGGGACGTTGCTCGCGATGCGTTGCGGGGATGTCGTCGGCACGTTGACGGTCACCGAGCGGCCGTCGACGACGCGAACTTCCTGCGTCGTTGCCGCGCGGTGTTCCCAGCGGGGGCCGAAGTGATAGACCGCCCAGTACATCAGCTTCGCGGTCCGCTCCTCGACACCGCCGCACCGGCAGGCCTGGTAGAACATGCGGTGCGTGTCCTGCCACGATTCGTGCATTGTCTCGCACGCCACGTCATGCACGACGGACGCCTGTCGATAGGCACCGTCCCAGGGACCGCCGACGAAGCTCCAGAACATCTGTGGTATTGAAGCCCCGTTCACAATCGAGCCGCGCGGAGCCGACCATTCTTTGCCGCGGGGATCAACGTAACCGAAGTTCGTGACCAATCGGGCTTCACGTCCGCCGACAAGCTCCAGCCGCAACTGGCCGTTGAAACGGCCCCAGTCGGTTCCCGGCGGAGATTCGGGCGGATAGCGCGTCGGCGTGACGGGCAATCCGGGAGTTACGGGGACCAACACCGGCGGCGGAGCACTGCCCGGCGGAAACGGAGCCGGCGCAGAGGGCATCACACACCCTGCCGTTCCCCAGAGGGCGAGACAGACCCACGGCAACCAGCCAGGCGGTTTCATGCGGCGCGACGTTGCGACGGTGTTTCGGGTTTGCTGTGCGGATGCGGCCACCATTGCCGCTGCGGCTCTTCCCACGGCAGCGCGGCGACATTCGGCCGCGGCCAGTCCATCCAGGCTTCCGAGTGGAATGGTAACGAAGAGGCTTCCGCGGAGATGCGACTGGCGATCTCGTTCGCCAACACCGGCGCGAGTGCCAGCTTGGTGGGCCACCCCGTGGTGACGTTGCCCGCACACAGAACCTGCACAGTCTCGGGACGCGTGTTCTGACTCGTGGCACCTTCCGCACGGTCGGTGCGATACGTCGACCACTCCGTGTGTTCAAAGCGGACGCCGGGCAGAACCGCTTCCAGTTCCTGCTGCGCACGCCGGGTCAGATCGACCGGATTCATCACGACTCCGTCTTCGGCGAGTTGTCCGCCGATCTGCCATACCGTGCGGCCGCGTGAGTCGATATCGCACGTCACAGTAACGCGGGTCTTGGCCCCATCCACACAATGCCCGGTGAGAGCCGGAAGTTCACCGCGGACCATCACCATCTGCAACGGTCGTCGCTGCATCACGGCGTCATCGAGCTTGGCCAGCTTTCGCAGCGAGGCATTTCCAGCGCCGGCCGTGAAGACGACCTGTCGCGGCGACAGCTGCAACGTGCGCTGCGTCTGCACGTCGGTCAGTTCTACCGCGGTGATCTCGCCGGGGCTTTGCAGCCGAAAGCGCAGACCTTGAGCGACGTCGATTTTCAAGATGCGATCGCGATATTGTCCGGCGAGATCGGCAATGAAACTTCGCGGGCAGATCACCTGCTCGGCGATCCGCGCGACCTGTCCCGGCACCTGCTTCAACGCTTCCGGACGTTCATCGACGGACAGTGTTTCAGGTTTGACCTGCAAGCCCACGCGGGCGCCGATCATTCCCATCCGGGACGACAGCGAATCGGTCTGCCAGAGGTAACAGCATTCCGACCGCACGCGGGTGCGGGTGAGGTTGGGCGTGCCCCGGCCGAGGAGCGCGTCCCGCCAGACCGCCGGCATGCCCCGGATGCTTTTCGCCGATGGGGTGAGCAATCCCTGCAACGTGTATTTCAAGCCGCCGTGAATGATGCCCTGTGCGGCGACTGTCTGGCCGGAGCCGAGTTCGCCGGCCTCGAGCAGCACCGCATGGCAGCCTTGTCGGGAGAGCCGGTCGAGCAGCCACAGCCCGGCGACGCCGCCGCCAAAAATCACCGCGTCCAACCGCATTCTCGCCACACTCCTCCGGGCATCCTCCATGCCAATCGTGGGTTGTAGGCCAAGCGGCGTTTCGCGGGAAGAGCAGTTTTTACAAGCCCGGAAAGCGAGCGACGTTTTGCATTGGGGCAGTTAACTTCAATGTTGGAATGTTTTTCGTGTGCCACTGGCTCTGCCAGTGCCGTTCGTCTCAGCGACTTACTTCCTGAAGACACTGGCGGAGCCAGTGGCACACTTCAATGACGCAGAACCTGGTCGCCTTCAAAGCTCTGGGCACCCCAATGCAAAATGTTGGCGAGCGACGGGTTCACATTTACTTGGGTGGAAGAGACGCGTCGTTGGCGCTTCGCGCTGGTAAGGCGTCGTTGGTGAAGGCGGCTTTCGCATCCAGCTCTGCACCGGTGAGACTGCCGGCGTCGGTCATCTGTGTAATGAGGTCCGACCAGCGGGCTTCGGTCATGCTGCCGAAGGGGGCGTTGTCGTTCATCGTGCAGAGCGGCTGCAGGGCTTCCACGCCAAAGGCGAGGATCTCGGGGCTCATTTCCGGGTTCTCTTTGTGGATGTGCGCGTTCGTTTCCGCGGCGTTCTTCAAATAGCGTTCCCACCCACGGGAAGATGCCGCGACGATCTTCCGGACGAGTTCCGGTTGCTTCGTCAGCGTGTCGCGCGACACGACAAGCAAACTGGTGTAGGAGTTGAAACCGATGTCCGCGAGCATCAGATTGCGCGTTTGCGCACCGGCCTGTCGGGCGGCGAACGGCTCACTGAAACTGTAAGCCTGCTGGCCAAAGCGTTTGTCGAGCAGGAACTGCGAAAGGTTCCCCGGATAAGGCACCTTCTGCACGCCCTCCATGGGATACTTCTTGTTGAGAAACTGCGCGAACGGCTGACCAGGGTTCATCGCGAGCGTGAAATTTTTCGCCGCGGCGAGATCGTCAAAAGTCTTGATGCCCGATTCCTCGTGGACGAGGATGCAGCGCGGACTGGTCTGAATCGGTGCGAACACTGCGACAACATCCGCTTCCTGCACGCGGCCGAGCAGCAGTTTGTCGGCGTTGTCGACCCCGAAGACCGCTCCGCCGGAGGCCACCTGCGAGATCACCGGTGCTTTCGGTCCCCCGGGCACGATCGTGACATCGAGCCCTTCTTTGGCAAATTCGCCATGCACAAGCGCGGCGTAATACCCGCCATGTTCCGCCTCGGGGAACCAGTTGAGCAGCAGCTGGACGGAAACCTGTTCCTCACTTGTCGCGGGACGGTCAGCGGATTTCGTCAAAGGCGGTGTTGTCGACGACGAGCTGCAACCAAGAGCGCTGAGCAGGCACACGCTCAGCAGGACCAGGCTGGAACCGCAGCGTGGATGGAAAACGGTCATTGTGCTCCCCGCGAACAGATCGTCATCGTGATGAATCGGCAATCGCGATACGATAAAGGACCGCGTTCAGAATGTCTCGTCTGGTCTTGCTTCTGAGTCTTCGCTCGTGACTCGCTGGTTACATCTCATACTTTTACTCGCTGCCAGTTGGTGTGTAATGACCGTCACGCACGAATGCGGTCATCTCGTGGGTGGCTGGCTTGGCGGCGGGACATTGCGGCATGCCGAACTGCGGCCCTGGCACCTGCCGCACAGTCTGTTTGAACCCGATCCACATCCGCTGCTGACCCTGTGGTGCGGCCCGTTGCTCGGCATCATCATGCCATTGATAGTGGCGTTGTTAGCTCGTCAACGCTGGCTGTGGTTCATCGCGGACTTCTGCCTGTTGGCGAACGGTGCCTACCTCGCGACGGCATGGATTACGGGCGATCGCTATCTCGACACACCGCGCTTACTGGCCGCCGGCGAATGGCCACCCACTGTTGCCGTGTACTGCGTCGTCACGATTGCCGTTGGTTATGTGCGATTCCGGCGTGATTGCATCGAACTCCTGACGAGCCCGGAGCGCCAGCGAAGGGTTTCCTGAATTCGACATGCGCAGAGACCCGCCGCTTGCGCTCCGGGCTCGTTAAGAAATCACTCGGCTTCGGCCCAGACGCGCGGGTCGCCGCCGTCTTCGTCGAACTCCACGTGAATCACCAGCGGGTGACAGCAGACCGGGCAGTCTTCGACATATTCCTGCGACAAGCCCCCCGAACGGTCGAGCGGAATCACAATTTCCTCGCCGCAGGAATCGCAGACATAGGTGCCTTCCGCTTCAGCGGATTTGGATCGACGTCGGTGCTTCATGATCGCCACCTTTCATCACTTCCGACCAAACAGCGCATCCTGGCAAGCCGCGTGGTCGAACATCTTTTCGTGATCGTGTTCGATGTCCTTCGCCACAACAATGCGCCAATGGAACGGCCAGCCTTTGTCCTTGGCGAGCTTTTTCCATGCGGCAAACGCGGCTTTGTTACGCTCAAACCGTGTCGGGCCCTGCTCATCCGCTTCCGATGAGACATCCAGCCACTCGTCGCGTTCCGTGTCCTTTTCGCCGAGATACAACGTCAGACGCTGAGCGCAAAATCGCTTCATTTCCGCATCATTCGCCAGTTCCTGCGGTAGCTGGCCGTATCCGTAGGGGAACGGGGCATCCCTGCGGGGAAAGATCAGCGTGCCGGCGTTGGACGCGACGATTTCTTTGGCATCAGTCTCCACGAACGCGGCGAGCCGAAACAGAAACTGTCCGCCGCCGGAATGACCGATCATGTAATACGGCATATCGGGACGCTTCTCGCGTTGCCGGATGGCGGTCGCCAACTTGGGGATCATCGCCCCGGTGCGTTCCTCCGACGGAACGGCTTTGCCATCACGCACGATGCCGCCATGCTGATACTTCGCCAGAGGAAACCGCTCGTCATCAAACAGCGGGGCCACCACGATCACGCCGAAGCGATCGGCCATCCCCACCGCATGATCGCGGTACTCCGACGCATTCCGCAGTACGCCATGAAAGACGAACAGCAGCGGCCCCTCTTTGTACGTCTTCGGTCGGTACACAAAGCACTTCAGGGGCACGTCGCCGACAGTGATTTCCACCTCGCTCTTGCCGACATCAAACGACGACGGCTCAGCGGTCAGACAGGCCATGAGCAACCACGCGGTCATGTCAACTCCCTATGACAAACTATTTGAGCGGCTTCCCTTCAATGGGCTTGCCGTTCGTGGTCAGCACCTGGATTTCATGAGCCCGGTGCGGACCGGCGTATTTCCAGACGATCTTCTTGTCGCGGGTCACCTCAAACACCTTGATGGCATTGCCGCTGGCGTGATAGCTGGCGATGACCGTGTTGCCGTTCGGCAATCGCTGGCCGCCACACGGATCATCGAACGGCTTGAGGTCCGGGAAATCGTCGTTGCCGACCTTCCACACGACTTTACCCTCGGCGTCGAACTCGACCGTCTTGTTGCCGTGCGTGAGATTGACCAGCGTGTTGCCGTTCTCCAACCGGATCGCGGTGAAGGGCCAGTTCTCCGCCGCGCGACCGCCGAGGTGATCGAGATCGGTTTTGAATGTCCGGACCACATCGCCGCTCGGCTTGTACTGTTTCACAGAGAACGCCAGCAGATGCGGCACGAGATAATCGCCATTGGGCAACCGCCGGGCCATGCGTGTCTGCATGTGGGCATTGTCGGTCTCCGGCTGCAGCGCGACATTCACCGCGACTGTGCCATCGGCGGCGACTTCCATCAACCGCGGTTTCGCACCGAGTTCCGTGATCAACGTGCGGCCGTTGTCGAGCCGCTCGACCGTGCCGATCTCTTTGTTGTCCGCGGAGAGTTTGTAGTGAAAGACGACCGTGTGATCGCGCTTCAGCTCGCGGACTTCATCTGACCACGCAATCAGCACGTTGCCATTGGGCAGAACGAATCCATCTCGCGCGGCGGGCGTGCCGGAGTTCCAGACCTCGGCTCCGTCTTCGCCGAGGATCCCGGTAAATGTCGGCCCCGCGATGAACAGCGAATGCCGGATTTCGTCATCGGCAACGACCGTCGTGGAAACGGCACAAAGCATCACGGCAACAAATCGTTGGAGCATCACGCGCATCCTGTGGTGGCCATTCTTCAGTGCTTGCCCAATCTTGACGCGCCGGCTGCGCGAGGGGAAGCCTCGCCCGTTTGCACTTTGGTCAATTTCCCGCGACGATGACGCCGTTGTTTTGACAAAGGTGCTGCTGATGGCGATCGATCCACGAACCGTTCGTGTGCTGGCAATTCATGCTCATCCCGACGATGTCGAGATTCAATGTGCCGGGACGTTGTTGCGTCTGAAGCAACTCGGTTGTTCCATTACCGTCGCGACAATGACGCCAGGCGACCTGGGCAGCGCAGAATTGCCGCCGGATGAGATCGCGGCGGTGC
>DASRYX010000220.1:0-2115 GCA_035686985.1 Planctomycetaceae bacterium
AGTAGCCGGCGGCATACCCGCCGGCGAAGATGTGCGAGAACCCGCACAGGAACCGGTCTTCCGGCAGCAGCGGCATCACCGCCGTCTTTTCGGAGACCCGGCGTTGCACCTCGAACGGCGTCATTGAGCCATTCGGATCGAACGTCGTGTGCAGCTCCAGATCGGTCATGCCGAGCATCATCTGCCGCAGGAGCATGGTCGCCGCGCGATAGTTCCGGGCGGCACAAATCTTCTGGAACAGGGCTTCGGGAAGCGGTGCACCGGTTTCAAAGTGGCCGGTCATGCCCATCAACGTCGGACGGTGATAACACCAGTTTTCCATGAACTGGCTGGGCAACTCGACGGCATCCCACTCGACGCCGTTGATCCCCGCGGCGTCGGGATGTTCGATTTTCGTGAGCATGTGCTGCAGGCCGTGACCCATTTCGTGGAAGAGTGTTTCGACTTCGCGAAAGGTCATCAGCGCGGGCTTATCCCCCACGGGTGGCGTCTGATTGCAGACGAGATGCGCGACCGGCAGTTGCGTCTGGCCATTCACGGTGCGACGGCCGAGGCAGTCGTCCATCCAGGCACCGCCGCGCTTGTCTTCCGGGCGTGAATACGGATCGAGGAAGAAACTCGCGATCGGTTCGCCCCCTTCATTGCGGATCACGTAATACCGCACGTCGGGATGCCAGGTCGAGACGCCGTTGGTGATGCGTTCGATCGTCACACCGAACAACCGCGTGCACAGCCGGAACAGTCCGTCGAGAACTTTCTCGAGCGAGAAATACGGCCGAACTTCTTCGTCGGTGTAGGCGTAGCGGTCTTCGCGCACGCGCTCGGCCCAGAAAGCAATGTCCCACAATCGCAGCGGGGTCGTGTCTCCCTTCTTCGCCTTGAAATCGACCAGATCCTGCAGATCGCGTTGGGCGACATTCCACGCGGCGGCGTGCAGCTGATCGTACATCTTCTGGATGGCGTCGACGCTCGGGGCCATCTTCCGCATCAGGCTCACCGCGGCGAAATGCGGATACCCGAGCAACGCCGCTTTCTCTTTCCGCAGTTGCAGGACGCGCGTCATCAGCGGCGAATTGTCGAACGGCGGCTGCGAGGCTCGAGTGATGAACGCGCGGTAAACCTGCTCGCGCAAGTTGCGGTCCCGGCCATGTTCCATGAACGGCACGTAGATCGGCGCTTCGAGCGTGATCTTCCACGGCCCGGCGTCCGGTGTCGCCGCGAGGCTGTCCGGATTCGCGCGGCTCCACGTCTGAGCGGAAAGTTGCTTCAACGACGACGGCCAGCCTTCGGTCTTCGCCGCATCAGTGATGTCCAGCGACCACGCCTTCGTCGCGTCCAGCACGTGATTCGAAAAATCGGTGCTGAGCTGTGACAGCTCCTGTTCAATCGCATTGAATCGTTCGCGCTTCTCGGCCGGCAAACCGATTCCCGCGAGTTCCGCATCCTTGATGCGATCAGCGATGATCCGCTGTTGCGTACCGGAGAGCGCTGACCATGTCGCCGCGTTGTTCTTGATGCCGAGCAGCGCCTTGTACAACGGTTCGCTTTGCCGGACGCGCAGGCTGAACTCGACGATCAGCGGCTGGGCTTCATCGTACGCCGCCCGCAGTTCCGGCGAGTTTTTCACCCCGAACAGATGCCCGACCGGTTTCCACGCGCGTTCGAAAGGCTGTTCGAGTTCTTCGATCGGCTCCATCGTGCCGGCCCACGTCGGTGTGAGGCTGCGCTCGATTTCTTCAAGGCGCTTCAGCGCGGTGGCAACCGTCTCCTTGACCGCGGGGACCACGTGCTCGGGTTGAATGCGCGCATAGTCCGGCAACCCGATCTGAACGAGGAGCGGGTTCGCGGTGGTCGTTCCGTCTGTCACGATGAATCCTGATTCGATGTACGAAGTCCAAAAGAAAATCATAAGCACTGACGGAGAAAACAGCATCCCCGCCGCGATTTGGAATCGTCTTGGACCGGGATGTCATTCGCCAGCGAACTTGAGGCCGATCACGCCGCCGATGATCAGCAGGAGGCAGCTGATCCTCCACGCTGTCGGGGGTTCGGCGAAGAAGATCATGCCGAGAATCGCCGTGCCGACGGCGCCGATGCCGGTCCAGGCGGCGTAGC
>DASRYX010000221.1:0-1740 GCA_035686985.1 Planctomycetaceae bacterium
GTCTCACGGTTTGACGCCGAGCGGGATGGATGGTCGAGCCGTGTGGAAACGGTTCCAATCCCGCTGGCGAGCGAGTCGCCGGACGCCATCGACTACGTGGCGAACGCACAGTTTCGCGAATTGCCGCCGGATCTGGGCGACGAACTCTTCTGCCGCGAACTGCTCGATTCGTTCGTCGATCCACAGGTGACGGTCAAACCGGTGATCTTTCTTTGCGGGCAGAACGATCGGGAGAATTTTCAGGCAGCCGTTCGCCTGCGGGACACGCTCGACCGTCTCGGCGGGACAGAGGTGCCCGTTTTCGTGTGGATTCCGCGGCAACCGGCACTTGCCACGGCGCTGCGCCGACATGCGACGCTGATTCCCTTTGGCGAATACCAGGAGAGTGCCGGGTTGCAGGAATTGCTGGAACCGCAACGCGAACACCTGGCCCGTGCCGTTCACGACTATTATCAGCAGCAGGCGGTCCAATCGCAGAGGCAGGACCGGTCCCTTAGCTGGCAGGAAACGCGCGACGAGTTCCGCGAATCCAACCGGCAGTTCGCCGAGCACTTCGACATCAAGCTCGCTTATCTTGGACGGAAGCTGGTCAATCCCGCCGGGAGCGATAGCATCGCGGCGACACAATCCTTGCCACCGATGGACAGCAACACCGAGCGGATGCTCGCGGAAATGGAGCACAATCGTTGGGTGGCCGAACGGTTGATGAGCGGATGGCGTCACGGTCCGACACCCGGCAGTCCCGCGGAGAAAGAGGCCCATTCGCTCCGTCGCTGGCACCACTCCCTTGTTCCGTGGGAAAAGCTGGGCTCGGACCAGCTGATCGACCACGCCCTGCTGAACGCGATTCTCGCCGCAGCGCAGCAGAAGCGGTATCGGCTGCAACCGCTCGACTAAAGCACGCGGTTGTAACCGTTGAGCGCCGCCACGCGATACGCTTCCGCCATCGTCGGATAGTTGAACGTCGTATTCACAAAATACAGCAGTGAGTTGTGTGGCTTGGGCATCGCCATGACCGCTTGGCCGATGTGAATAATCTCTGACGCCGTCGCGCCGAAACAGTGAATGCCCAGCACCTCCAGCGTTTCGCGATGGAACAGAATCTTCAGCATTCCCACCGTCTGTCCGGTGATCTGCGCCCGCGCCAGACTGCGGAAATGAGCATGGCCGACTTCATAAGGCACTTTCCCCTCGGTGAGCTCACGCTCGGTCTTCCCGAGTGAGCTGATTTCCGGACTGGTGTAAATGCCCGTGGGAATATCGAGCGACGGCTTCGGAACCGCCGTGCCGATGATGTGGCTCGAAGCGTAACGGCCCTGGTCGTAAGCGGCGCTGGCCAGTGCGGGCGGTCCGATGACATCGCCGACCGCGTAGATATGCGTCTGCGTGGTCTGAAAGTGTTCGTTGACCGGGATGTTGCCGCGGGAATCGGGCGCGATCCCGATCGCTTCCAGATTCATATTGTCGGAGTTTCCCGTTCGTCCGGCGGCCCACAGGAGGATGTCGCTTTTAATCTGCTTGCCGGACTTGAGGTGTACGATCACACCGTCGCTACGCGGTTCGACACGGTCGCACTCTTCGCGATGTCGAATCAGTACGCCGCGTTCGCGCAGGTGATAACTCAAGGCGTCGACAATCTCTTCATCGAGAAAATCGAGCAGGCGATCACGGTTGTTGATCAGGTTGACCTTCATCTCAAGATTGCGAAACATCGACGCGTATTCGCAGCCGATGACGCCG
>DASRYX010000222.1:0-4545 GCA_035686985.1 Planctomycetaceae bacterium
GTCGGTATTGAGGAAGTTCACCAACTGCGCCGTCGTTGTACCGGCGGCACGCGTGATGGTGATATTGTTGCCGCTGACGCTGACCGAGTTCGAACCGCCCGAGGCGATCGACACCGAGAGGTTATTCCCGGCGAAGCCCGCGGTATCGGCGGTGAAGGTGATGTTGTCCGCAGCCGCGGCATCCACCCCGCCCGACAGCGTACCGGCGGCGACGTTGGCGTTGATCGCCGTGGTGCCCGCACCGGACGCGGTCGCCAAGGCCTGGAAGGCGACGGCACCGGCCGAGGAGTCAGTGTTGAGGAAGCTCACCAACTGGGCGGTGGTTGTACCAGCGGCCCGGGTGATGGTGACGTTGTTGCCGCTGACGCTGACCGCGTTCGAACCGCCCGAAGTGATCGAGACGTTGATGCTGTTACCAGCGGCGTTCGCCGTGTCAGCGGTGAACGTGATCTGCTCTTGAGCAACGGCAGCCGCACCCCCGGTGAGGTTGGCAGCCGCAGCGGCCGCGAATCCACCGGTGCCGTTGTTGCTCGTCGCTGTAAATGTCTTGCCGGCGATGCCGTTGATCGCATCGCGGACCAGGTCGGCGGTGTTGGCGGTGGCGTCGAGCAGACCACCCGCGTCCGTCGCGAGGTTGACGGTGATCACGTTACCGGAGAGCGAGGCCGACAATGCCGAGCTGTTCGCACCCGGATCAGCGAAGACCACCTGGATGGCGTTACCGCCAGTTCCAGCGGTGTCAGCCGCCACGGTGACCGTGCCCGTACCACCCGCCGCCGCGTTAAACGTGCGGGAGGCGGCCACTGCAGCGGACGCCGTCACGGTCGTCGCCGTGCGGGTCGCCGCAACAGCCGTGACCGCACTGGAGGATTGAGCCGACAACGTCGCCGCGACGGCGGCCACTGGCGTGCCGCCACCCACTTGCACACCGGCTTTCAGCGTCGCCGCGACACCGGTCGCATCGGCGACGGCGTTGATCGCGTCGCGGATGTTGCCGACGGTGCTGGAACCGCCGAGGTACAGCACCTGGTTGCCGTTCGAGCCGGCGACTTCAATGGTCGTCGCGGTCGACAGGGTGCCGCCGTTGTAACGCAGCTCGCCTTTTTCGGCGGCGGTCGTCACCCGGGCATTCAACGCGATAGACGACTGCGTGCCGAAGATCGCTTCATTGACCTGGAAGTCCGACAGCTTGGCGGCGTCGGTCGTCGACAGGTTCGTGATGAAGGCCTTGCTGCCGTCGAGCAGCTTGTCCCCGGCAAACGAGGTGTTGGAAGAGATGCGGTCGATGGCCGAGAGAGCGGCGTCCACTTGCGATTGGTTCGCCTGGACTTCGTCTTCGGACAACGCACCAACGTTCAGGGCTTCCTGAACGAGGCCGCGGACCTGATTGAGCAGGCCGCTGATTTCGCCGAGCGCCGAGTCGGCGGTCGAAATCACGTTGTTGGCACGGTTGCTGTTCTTGACCGATTGTTCGATCGAGGTGATCTGCAACCGGAGGCTTTCGCCGGCGATCAACCCCGAGGGATTGTCGGCCCCGTTGTTGATCTTGAGACCGGTCGACAAGCGTTGCAGCGAGGTCTGCAACGCCTTGTTGGACTGGGCGACGTTGCGCAGGCCGCGCAACGCACCAATGTTCGTATTAATTCGTGTCATCGAGTGCTGCCTTTCATCTGGTCTTTACCGCGCCGAGGTGTCTTCACGCGTGAGGTTCCGGTCTCGGGGACGAGACCGGCCGTTCCTTCACCTCACGTACGAGTTGTCTGTCTACGACCTCCGTGGAGAGTCAGTCGGCAGAGGGTCGATCCGGATCTCAGCAGCGCCCCGCCACGGGCACGCAAGATCGACGGCGTGGCCCGCCGTGGTCCCAATGCGCGATGATTCGCTGGGAGTATCGACGACCGTCGATGCTCCCGTGAATGCGACCGACTTCTTCCCGAAGAATCGTGAACCTCCTGGCCACGGAGACCGAACGCGGCAGCACTAACCATCCTGAGGGTCGCGCTCGTCTCAACGATTACATGGCCATCCGGCCGGGATTTTGCCTCACCCCGCGGCCGGGACGCGGAAACTTTCAAGTTCCCCGCACGTTACTTCCGCAGATTGACCGCCGCTTCGGCAACACCGTTGCGATGTTCCCGCTGAATTGCTTCGTAGACTTCCTGGCGATGAACCGGGATTTCCGTGGGGGCTTCGATGCCGAGCCGGACCTTGTCGCCACGGATGTCGACGATCGTAATCTTGATGTTGTCGCCGATGAAAATGCTCTCATCGCGCTGGCGTGAAAGGACGAGCATGAGAAATCTCCTTAAACGTTAGGTCCGGCGGCTCAATCCGCACGAACATGTCCCTGGTGATGCACTCGGAAAAGTGAGCCCGCCGGGCTCCGGGATCCGCTCCGTCGGGGACCATGTCCCGGGGGCTGATCGTTCACGATTCACGACGCGGGTTGGTTCGTCGGATCGTGAAGGGCAGGCTCTCAGACAGCTTGTACATCGTCTTACAGGTCTGATATTCCGCGTTTGTTCAACTCGGAATTCTGCGGAAGCTGTGACGTCAGGCGAAAAAATTCCGCTTGTAACGATCGTTCCGTCCGCGGCGACCCTGCCACGTTCCCTCACGTGATCAACGGTCATCTCTAGAGGTCGAATCATGTAGGGTCCGCTGTGCGGACCGTCTTCTCTGGTCGTGGTCCGCACAGCGGGCCCTACACTGGATCAAGACGCCATTCTGCCGGGAGGGCGAAGCTCCCGCTGAGTCGCGAATCATCCCAGCGCTTGAGATTACTGCCGTGCAGGAAGCCACCGGTTATAGTGTGGCGATGCCTGACGCTGCCGACGATGTACCGCCACCCCCGCCGAGTGCATTGGAACACTGTCTCGACCGGCTGGCGACGTTGAGCGCCGCCGACAGCGAGCCGGTTGTCTTCTTCCGCGAGTTCGTCCGCACGATCCTGCACTCCGTTCCCGTCGAAGAGGTCACGGCCTGGCTGCGTGTCGGCACCACCGATTGGATGCGACTCACCTCGTCCCGATCGGCCGGCGAAGAAAGCCTGACGACGGAGCGCGTCGTCGAACCGCCGCCATGGGTGCGGGAATCGTTCACCACGCCGATGCGGATCATCTCTGAATCTACGCCGAAACGGCTCGCTGGTCCGATCCGTCAGGCGGGAGAATCAACTGGCGTGCTGGTGTTCGAGTTCTCCTCGACCACACCGGACGATACGCTGGCCGCGCTCGCACCGTTTGCCGCTGCCGTGGCTGAGCTGGCGGGCGACTTCCTGGCCACACGCGAATTGCGGACCTTGCGGCAGGACGGCTTGGAACGTCAGCACTTCGAACGCTGGCAGGGCACGCTTGCTTCGGCGACCCGTCTCGAACAACTCGCGGGGATCATTGCCCATGACGGCAGGGCCTTTTGTCACGCCGATCGGCTGACCGTTCTTCGACTAACCACGAAGGGCGCTCGAGCGGTCGCGGTCAGCGGGGTCGACACCATCGATCCGCGTTCTCCGGTCGTGCTGGCGATGGAAGTGTTTTCGTCCGCCGCACGGTCCGAAACATCGCCGTTGGCGTTGCCGTCAGACGAGTTGAGTGCCCCACTGCAGGACGCGTGGAACCAGCTGGTCTCCGCCGGCGGGACTCGGTCGGCCGCGCTTGGAGTGATCCACGACGGGAATGGTCAATCGGTGGGGGTTCTCATCGCAGAACGCTTCACCGATTCTCCCTACAGCGACGCGACCGGCCGCTTATCCCGTGTGATCACCGCGGTGATGCCCTGGTGGCGATCGCTCGAGGCCGCACAGTGCCCGTGGTGGTGGCGCGCTGGGCTGACCCGACATTATCGTCTCGGTCGTCGCGCGATGATCGTTGGCATCTTCACACTGCTGCTAACGGGACTGGGCGCTATCCCGATTCCGTTCCGAATCACCGCGGAAGGAGAACTCGCACCGGTTCATCGACGCGACCTCTTCGCCACCGCAAACGGCGTCGTTGAAACGGTACTGGTGGAACACGGCGACCGCGTTGCGGCCGGGCAGACGCTTGCCCAACTGCGCGACCCGGGCATGGAAATGGAAGCCACCCGCGTCACCGGGGAACTGGCGACCGTTCGGGCTCGGCTCGAGGTTGTCGAAGCTGCGCGGATCGTGGGAGCCACGAATATCGGGGAGACACCCGCCCGGCTGCAGCAGCTGGCGTCCGAAGCCGCCGATCTGAGGCAGCAGTCCGAATCGCTCGCCGCACAGCAGAAATTACTCGCCGCCGAACGCGAAACGTGGACGATCCGCAGCCCGTTAGACGGCGAAGTTCTCACGTGGGATGTGCAATCGCTGCTCTCTGGTCGCCCCATCGAGCGCGGGCAGGTTCTGCTCACCGTGGGTGATACCACGGGGGACTGGGAAGTCCACGCGCGGGTGCGGGAACGCGATTTCCGTCATCTTCCTCGGCAACAGGGCGGCTCCATCGGCGAGCGCGCGGAAGTGGTCTTCGCGGGCGATCCGGGAAAATCGCAGACCGGCCAGATCACCCGAGTGTCGCGGGTCACCGA
>DASRYX010000223.1:0-2814 GCA_035686985.1 Planctomycetaceae bacterium
ACACCGACGTAGTCGGATTCCAGCAGGTCGCCGAGTTTGATGTGCCCGGCGATTTCGCGAAGCAGATCGGGATCACGAATTCTCTCCCGGCTCACGTGCATGTCCTCGCGCTGGGCGACGGCCCCGGCGCGACGAAGATCAAGCTGATGCAGTTCAAGCAGGCTCCCGGCGCACGGATTGACCAGACCTATTTCCACTCGACGTACGGATTCCGCTATCTCACTGTCTTCGTGAAAGACATGCCGACGGCGATGGCCCGTGCTGGGAAACAGGGTGCGAAGCCGATCAGCAACGAAGCGATCACGATCCCAGAATCGATTGCTCCCGGCGGCGTGCAGATTGCCGTCCTGCGTGATCCCGACGGCAACTTCGTGGAACTCGTGGGTGCAAAAGCCCCGTGACCGCGTTGCCACCTTACACCTATATCCCGGGAAGAACGCCGCATCCCGTCAGTGATCCCCGCGGACATTCGTACGGTATTACCGCACCGCCGGTGACGCAGTTCGATCCGCAACACCCCGAACAATCGCCGCGATGGCGTGAAGCCGTCGCGCTGTTTGAAGCGGGGTATTACTGGGAATCGCACGAAGCGTGGGAAAGCCTCTGGCATTTCGTCGGCCGTAGCGGCCCGGTCGGCGATTGCCTGAAAGGCCTGATCAAATGGGCGGCCGCGGGAGTAAAAGCCCACGAAGGACGCCCCGCCGGAGTGGGCCGGCACTGTGATCGCGCCGCGGAGTTGCTGCGGCCGTATGCCGAAATCTCGCCGATCGCCCAGCTTGACGTGCGAACGATTCTGAGCCGTATCGAAGCCGCGCGAACTACATTTTTTTCCTCGGGTGATGATGCCACGACGGAGGTGACACCGTGGCCCGGCTGGACTCTGCGGTGAATCCGAACGGACAGGCGTTCGCGAGTTGAGGCAATTTCCTGCTTCTCAAGGATTTCTTGTCACTAACGATCTTTGTCGGCAAGTCCTGCCGCAGCACTCTGCGTGAGTGTGCCGGGATTTCGGGATAATCGCTCTTGACCGATTTCGCGATTTCGATTGACCGTGGCGATTGCCCGGACAGATCCACGTCTACAATTCTTATGGCGGCATAGAGCGCAACGGCGTTGATCGCCTCAGAGCAGTTGTTTTGCTCACGCCTGTGAAATCCGGCAGTTCTGCGGGACTTTTCCACGGTCGAACCACAGTTTGTGCGACTCGATTTGAGTTTGCGCGAACCTCACCACATTCCGTGCAAAGAGAAGTCAAGAGCAGAACGGGTTGTACCGATAGATTTACCCTGACGGAATGCAGCGATCCGACCCGCAAAGCATCGCAACGCGATGAGACGCAAGTCACCGGGAAAGATCAAAGCTCCGTCAAGGGGGGTTCGGGACAATCCAATGTGCGCTGGCTGAGAGCCGGGAAGCTCTCGGGGAGTGCACCACTGTCGGTCCTGCCTCTCCCCTCGGTAAGCCGTTCTTGGATCGGAACGGCGAACCATCATGTCCGTGATTGCTAACGGTCAGGAATCACCGCCGACTGGCGTGGATTTGCACCAGAGATGAACGGCGCCGCTTGACCGTCGGCGGCATTGCCTGAGACCCAGCGGGCTAGGACAGCCGCGCAGCGTACATGTTACGAGGGGTGAAGATCCGGAGGGTCGCGACGCCCTTCCCTCGAGACCACATTGGTGATTGGAGTGCCCGCGATGAGAACGATCTTCACTACTGGACAAGTAGCAAAGATCTGCAAAGTTGCCCCTCGTACCGTTTCCAAATGGTTCGATTCAGGGCGTCTGCGCGGTTATCGGATTCCTGGTTCCCAGGATCGCCGCATTCCCCGCGAACATCTGATCCGGTTCCTCAAGGAGCATGGTATGCCCCTGGGTGAACTTGAAGATGAAGCGATGGGCAAGCTGCTGCTCGTCGGTGTGGAAGGGCCTGTGAAGGCTCAACTGCTCGACCTGATGCCGCCCGAAGATTACAAGATCGAAACGGCTGGCAGCGGCTTTGAAGCCGGTATCCAGGCCGAATCGCTCCACCCGGACTGCGTGGTGGTCGACTTCGGCATGGGCCGCACGGAAGCCATGCTGATCGCTCAGAACCTGCGTAAGAATCAGGACTACGCCGATGCTGTCCTGGTCGCGCTGCTGAGCGACGACGACACCGCCAGCGGGTTTGACCGCTCGGTGTTCAACGAAACCTTCCGTAAGCCGTTCGATGCCGCGTTGCTGGCGGAACGTATCCGCACGCTCGTCGGTCGTAAGAAGCAACTGGCCTAGTGCATACAGGATTCCCTCGGCGGCCGAACTGAAAGGACACCGTTTGCCCGCCGTTGCCATGGACCGGAAACTTCGGATCGAGTGCGTTGACGACCAGGGAAGGTAACAGACCCGCCCGTCACGAATGCGAATACAACAACGACCCGCACGATCCCTTGATTGTGCGGGTCGCTGTGTTTTGGGGGTACTTCTCTCAGTTGTCAGCTCCTAGTTCTCAGAGAATGCAGCGGATTTCCTGACTGAGAACCAGGAACGGACAACTGAGAACTCCTGTTGAATCGCATCGCACTGTGCGGGTACAGTTCCGTGTGATGGATCAATTAGCCCGGCTTGGGTTTCGGCGAAGGATTGCCCCGATGGCGCGCTTCACCTTGTTCGTTCTGCCGCTCGCATTCGCCGTTTCTATGGGATGCCAGCAGACCGCGCCGCCGCAATCGTCATCCGCGTCGCGTGCAGCTTCGGCAGCCGTCGATGCCGCTGAACCGGTACTGCAGCCCGTGCCGACGGACAACACCGCAGCGCTCTCGGTGCCTGCGACCGTGAG